>DATEPR010000441.1:0-6558 GCA_035273045.1 Pseudonocardiaceae bacterium
CAGCCACCCCGGGCGGCGGCTAAGGCTGCGGCCCGCCCGGCGCGCCGGGCCGCGGCTCCAGTGCCGACTACCGCTCCGGCCAGGCGGAGGTGACGGCCGCCGTCGTACGGGCCAGGCCGTTGGTGGCCAACAGGTCCAGGAGGGCGCCTCGGAGGGTGGCCAGGGCGAGGGTGCGTTCGGCGGTGCCTGCTTCGGTGTCGCGGTGGGTTGGCGGCTGGGCGGCGGCGAGCATGGTGAGCCAGTCGGCGACCGTGTCCTGGGCGAACGTGGCCCACGGGCCGGTGGGCTCGACCAAGGACTTGGCGTATGCCTCCAGCCACAGGTTGAGCAGCGGTCTGAGCTCGGGTGGCGACAGCCACGCCCAGGTCGTCCGCACCACGGCGGGCAGGTCGTACGCGGCTGGCGCCACTGGTCGCTCGTCGGCGGCGGCTGCCGGTTGGCTGTCGCGGAGGAACGCCAACTCGGCCTCCCTCGCCTTCGCCAGCAGGGCTCGGACTAGGCCGTCCTTGGAGCCGAACAGGTACAGGAGCACCCTCGGGCTGGAGTCGATGGCCGCCGCGAGCGGGCGCAGCGAGAGATCACCGATGCCGTGGTCGAGCACGTAGGCATAGGCCTTCGTCAACAGCTCCTCCCGCCTGGGCGATCCTCCGCTCACGTGGGCTATCCTCGCACTGAAACACTCGTTTCAGTGAGGGGGTGGGCATG
This sequence comes from Pseudonocardiaceae bacterium, assembly GCA_035273045.1. Taxonomy (GTDB): domain Bacteria; phylum Actinomycetota; class Actinomycetes; order Mycobacteriales; family Pseudonocardiaceae; genus DATEPR01. Next base: position 706 of record DATEPR010000441.1, read on the forward strand.
GACGTCACCATTCGCCCGGTGGGGCGGCCCGGGGATCTGGGCTGGGTCGTGATGGCGCACGGGGAAATCTACGCCGCCGAGTTCGGCTGGGACACCAGCTTCGAGGCGCTGGTCGCCGGCGTCGTCGCCGACTTCGCCGCCAAGCACGATCCCGAGACCGAGACCGGCTGGATCGCCGAACTCGACGGACGCCGGGTCGGTTGTGTGTTCTGCGTCCGGGGCACGGACGAGGGCACAGCCGTGCTGCGCATCCTGCTCGTCGACCCCGCCGCCCGTGGGCATGGGCTGGGCGCGCGGCTGGTGGACGAGTGCGTGGCGTTCGCCCGGCGGGTGGGGTACCGGCGGATGACGCTGTGGACCAACGATCCGCTGGTGGCCGCCCGCCGCATCTACCTGGACCGCGGGTTCCGGCTGGTCAGCGAGGATCCGCACCACAGCTTCGGTGTCGACCTCGTCGGGCAGGTCTACGAGCTCGCCCTGTGACGCAACCGTCCGTCACCACGCCCGAGCCGGCGGATCTAGCCTGGACAGGTGACTGGTCGGAGGCGGAGCACCGGCAACGACGTCGACACCGACGTCAACGCCGGCGCCACCGACCGCGCCCACACGAGCAACCACCTCCGGACCAACGCCAGCCGCGCGCCCGTGTCCCGTGCCGAAGCCAGCGGCGACACCAAGACCAACCGAGGCCACACAGGCCGCGCCGCCACGAGATCCCACACCGGCACCACCAACCCAGGCGCCGAAACCCCGCCAGCCCACACTGAGACCGACACCGACATCGAACACCACACGGCCGCCAACGCCGATGCAAGACCGCACGCCGGCACCAATCCAGGCGCCGAAACCGGGTCGGCCCGCGCCGAAACCGGGCCAGTCCGCGCCGAAACGGGCGGCGACGTGGGGCAAGCCGGTGGGTCGGGCCGGCCTGGTGGGCTGCTGACGCCGCTCTCGACGCCGGCGGCTGGTGAGCTGCTTGCTGATCGGATCATGGCGGCCATTGCGCTTGGCGAGTTCACTCCTGGGCAGCGCCTGCCGGCCGAGCGGGAGCTGGCCGCTCAGCTCGGGGTGAGCCGGACCACTGTCCGTGACGCGCTCTCCCGGGTCGTCGCCGCCGGGCTCCTGGAAGTGCGCCGGGGGCGGTCGGGTGGGGCGTTCGTGCGGCATCCGTGGACGTCCGAGTCGGCTCGGGCGGTGCGTACCACGTTGGGTGCGCGCTGGGAGGAACTGCAGAGCGCGTTTGACATGCGGCTGCTTGTCGAGGCGTTGGTCGCGCGGACGGCGGCCGAACGACGGGATCGGGCCGACCAAGGGGAGATCAGGGCGGCGCTGGCCCAGTACGAGGGCGCCACGTCGCTCGCCGTCGCGCAGGCCGCGGACATCCGGCTGCACCACGCGATCGCCCGCGCCACCAAGAATCCCCGGCTGTTGGCGGTTCGCGAGCAACTGCTGTCCGAGGTGAGCTTCGGGTTCGCCGTCGAGCCGTTCACCGCCGAGGTCTACGCGCGTGCCCTGCCGCAACACCAGCAGCTGGCCGAGGCGGTCACGACCGGCGACGCCGACACCGCCTGGGAAGTCGGGCGCCAGCACTTCTCGATCACGGAGGACGAGCTGCGGGCCGCACTGGTCCGTGCCGTGTCGGGGCCGGAGAGCGACGACTCCGGTTCGTAACACACGGACCCTTGTGGCCCCGATCCGCCCGCTCTATGGTCTGCGCACTAAACCATTTAGCTCGGGGGTGCCCGTGACCTCACACGTCGAGAACGTAGCGAACGTCGAGAACGGGGCGGGACTGCGCCGCGGGGCCATCGGGCTGCGCGAGGTCCTGTTCCAGAGCATCACCGCGATGGCGCCGGGTGCGGCGATCGCGGCGTCCATTCCGTCCGGTGCCGCGTTCGCCGGTGGCGCGCTGCCGCTGGCGGTGATCGTCGCCCTGGTGGCGTGCCTGTTCACCGCGCTGTCCGTGGCGGAACTGGCCAAACACCTGCCGGCCGCCGGGTCGGTCGCCACCTACTCCAGCCGCGGGCTGCATCCGACCGTGGGCTTCCTGGTCGCCTGGGGCTACCTGTTCGTCGAATCGCTCGTGCCGACGTTGTTGTTGCTGCAACTCGGATTCACCGTCGCCAGCACGTTCGACGGCTACCCGCAGAGCCTGTGGTGGCCGTGGGCGCTGCTGGGCGCGGTGATCGTCGCCGTCGCCGGTTTCTGGGGCGCCCGCGTGTCGGCGACGCTGGGCACGATTCTCGGTGCGTTCGAGATCCTGGTGTTCGTCGTGCTGGCAGTACTTCTCATCGTGAAGGCCGGCGGGTCGAACACGTTGTCGGTGTTCACGTCCAGCCACACGCCCGCGGCACATCTCGGCTTCGCGGGCGTGATCGCCGGGTCCGTCTACACGGTCCTCGCCTTCGCCGGGTTCGAGGCGGCGGCGCCGCTGGCCGAGGAGGCACGCAACCCGCGCAAGACGGTCCGGCGGGCCGTGGTCGGCGCGACGCTGGGCATCGGCGCCGTCTACATCTTCACCACCTACGCGGCCTCGGTGTTCGTCGGCCCGGACAAGTTCAACGGGTTCGGCGCGACCGGAGCCCTGTCGTGGGAGGGCATCGCGCGGGCGTCGTTCGGCATCTTCTGGATCTTCGTGTTCCTGGCCATCGTGAACTCGACGATCGCCAACGCCAACGCCGGCGCCAACGTGTCCACGCGCACCGCGTTCGCTCTGGCCCGGGTTGGCGTGCTGCCCAGGAGCCTCGCCCGGGTGCACCCGGTGCACCGCTCCCCCGTGGTGGCGGTCGCCATCCAGTTCGCGATCGCGGTCGTCGTGACACTGGCGCTCGGCTTCGCGTTCACGCCGACGACCGCGTTCGTGCTGGTCGCGACGATCATCGTGGTGGTCGTGGTGTCGGTGTACGTCATCGTCAACGCCGCCTGCATCGGCTTCTTCATGCGGCACCGGCGGGACGAGTTCAACTGGTTCCTGCACCTGGTGTCGCCGATCCTGGGCATCGTGGTGTTCGTCCCGGCGCTGCTGACGTCGGCGGGCATCCCGGTGTTCTCGTTCGTGGCGCGACTGACGCCGCCGGTGTCGTACGCCGGGTTGATCGTCGGGATCTGGATGGTGCTCGGCATCGCGTACCTGGTGTACCTGTGGGGCCGGCACCGGCAACGGGTGGTCGACACCGGCCTGGTACACCTGGACGACGAACCCGAGCCAGAGGCGGTTGCTGCTCCATGACCGACGTCCTGACCATCCGCCCGAGTGCCGACCAGTACGTCTGGACCTTCGGCGGCGCGGCGCCGTTGGCCATCGTCAAACCCGGCACCATCCTGGAGGTCTTCACCGAGGACTGTTTCGCCGGCCGCGTGCGGTCCGCGAACGACCTGGTGTCCGAGGTGTGCGAGTTCCCGTTCCTGAACCCGCAGACCGGCCCGTTCTACGTGGAGGGCGCCGAACCCGGTGACACGGTGGCGGTGCACTTCGTGGCGGTCGAGCCGGCGCGGGACTGGGCGGCGTCGACCACGGTGCCGCTGTTCGGCGCGCTCACGTCGACCCACACCACGGCGACACTCCAGGCGCCGCTGGAAGAACGAGTGTGGATCTGGGAGCTGGACCGGAGCTGGCGGACGTGCGCGTTCACCGCGCGGGACAGCGACACGCGGGTCGAGCTGCCGATGGACCCGATGCACGGCACGGTCGGCGTGGCGCCGGCGAACCTTGAGGTCCGGTCCGCGCTGGTGCCCGACGCGCACGGCGGCAACATGGACACGCCCGAGATGCGCGCCGGCGTCACGTGCTACCTCGGCGTGAACGTGCCCGGTGCGCTGGTCAGCCTGGGCGACGGGCACGCGCGGCAGGGCGAGGGCGAGACGTGCGGCGTCGCCGTGGAGACGGCGATGAACTCGGTCATCATCGTCGACCTCATCAAGGGCCAGGCCACGCCGTGGCCCCGGCTGGAGTCCGACGAGTACGTGATGTCGACCGGCTCGGCGCGCCCGCTGGAGGACGCCTTCCGGATCGCCCAACTCGACATGGTGCAGTGGGTGGCGCGGACCAGGGGCATGTCGGAGCTGGACGCCTACCAACTGCTGTCCCAGGCGGTCGAGTCGCCGCTGGCCAACGTGTGCGACACCAACTACACGTCGGTGGCGAAGGTCAGGAAGGACTGGTTGCCGCCGGCCACGGTGTACGACGGCATCCATGCCCGGCTGCGCGCACAGGCGGCGGAGTACCTGGGCTGAATCGCTCACCTGATCGGCCCAGCGTGCACGACTCTGTCGGCTCCTTGGGGCACACTGGCCGGCGATGGTGACGACCGACTCGATGGCGCACTGGCTGGCCTCCCTGGACGCCGACACGCTGGCCGCACTGATGGCGCGGCGGCCGGACACGCTGGGCATTCCGCCGTCGTCGCTGAACGAACTGGCCGACCGGCTGGCCGGCGAGGAGTCGGTGACCCGTGTCGTGCGCGGCCTGAACCGGGGACTGGTGGAGGTGTTGGCCGCGGCCCAGTCGGTGCCGGGCGGCATCACCGTGGACGCCATCGTGGGCCGGTTCACCCACCAGCCGGACCGGGACGCCGTCGTGCGGGCGCTGGCCGAGCTGACCGGGCTCGGGCTGATGTGGCCGGTGGACGGCGATGCCTACGAGTTGGTGGAACCGTTGCGGGTGGCGCGGGCGCGCGGCGGGCACCTGGACGAGTGGCACGCCTCGCCGCCCGAACCGCGGATCGTGCCGGCCGACTCCGCGTCGCTCGACCAGTTGGCCGGCGCCGCCGCGCTGCCCGCCGTGCACGGCGTCACCCGGTTGATCGAACTGTGTTCGGTGACGCCGATCGAGCCGCTGCGCAGCGGTGGCGTGGGCGTGAAGGAGATCCGGCGGCTGGCCAAGACGCTTTCCGCCGCTGAGCGGTCGGTCCGGTTCTGGCTGACCCTGGCCTACCACGCCGACCTGCTGGACTGCGACGACGCCGGCATCCTGCCCACGCCCGCGGTCGACGTGTGGCTGGCTGGCTCGCCGGCCGAACGGCTGCTGCCGCTGCTGATGACGTGGTGGCAGTTGCCGGCCGCACCTACCGCGCCGGACCGGCGGGGCAAGCAGCACACCGCCCTGCTGCACGCCTACGACGATGACGACCGCGCCCTGCGGCACGACCTCGTCGGCTGGTGCGCCGGCATCGACGGGGGCGCGATCGCGGACCGGAACGAGCTCGTCGAGCTGATGGCGTGGTGGAAACCGTATGCCTACGGGGAATCCGCCATCGTTGAGGCCACTGTGGACGAAGCGGAGAGCCTTGGTGTGATCGCCGGCGGCCGGCTGTCGTCGTGGGGTGCCGCGCTGGTCACCGGGCCCGCGGGTGACGTGCTGGACGCGCTGGAACGGTCGTTGCCGCCGGCCACCGGATCGGCCCGGTTGCAGGCCGACCTGACCGCCGTCGTGCCCGGTGTGCCGACCGCCGAACTGGCCGCCCTGCTGGACCTGGTGGCGGACGCCGGTGAGCGGGACACGGCGTCGGTGTGGCGGTTCTCACCGGCCAGCGTGCGCCGGGCGCTGGACGCCGGTCACACCGCCGACCGCCTGCTCGCCGCACTGGCCGACGTGTCCGGTGACGGCGTGCCGCAGCCGCTGGAGTACCTGGTCCGGGACGTGGCGCGGCGGCACGGTGAGCTCACCGTCGTCGGGGTCGGCTGCTGTGTGGTGGCCGACGACCCGGCGCTGCTGGCCGAGGTCGTGGCCCACCGGGGGCTGCGCCCGCTCGGGTTGCGGCTGCTGGCGGCCGGGGTGCTCGCCTCCGGCCGGCCTGCTGCGGAGACGTTGGAGTTGTTGCGCGCCAACGGGTACGCGCCGGTGGCGGTGGACTC
>DATEPR010000442.1:0-3681 GCA_035273045.1 Pseudonocardiaceae bacterium
CTGGTGTCGCTGGGCACGCGGCCCAAACCCGACGCGGAACTGCGCGGCCTGGTGTGGTCGCTGACCTCCCGCGAGGAACTGCGCGGCGAGGAGCACCCGGGCGACCGCGCCTGGTACCGGCGGCCGCTGGTGCTCGGGATCTCGGTGCTGGCCATCACGCTCGCGCTCAACATCGTCTTCTGGTGAGGGAGCAGTCATGACGACCGAGAAGCCCGCTCGCGGCCTCACCTCGTTGTTCGACCTGCGCTGGATCCTCGCGGTCCTGTTCGGGATCTACGGGATCGTGGTGACCCTGATGGGCCTGCTGGTGAGCAACAAGACGGTGACCGCGAACGGGCAGGACGTCGGTGTCAACGTGAACCTGTGGACCGGGGTGCCGATGCTGGCCGTGGCCATCGGGTTCGCCGCGTGGGCGCTGGCCCGGCCGGTGGTCCCCGACGAGGTCAGTCCTCGGTCCGCCGAGGGGCAGGCCGGGGGGTCTGCAGACGGAACTGCATCCCCGGGTTGAAGGCCAGCAGGGTGTTGGAGTCCATCCACCGGAGCAGACGGCGCATACGGTCCCGCATGAGGTTGTCTCCTCACTTCTGGGTGGTGCGCCCACGGCGTCGTGGGCCGGACGTCAGGTATGACGCCCCGGGCTTCTGGATCGTTCCCGAAACGGACCGTGACCTGCCCCACGCGTAGGCGGCGCGGCGTATGCGCCGTAGGCTCCGGTTACCGCACAGTACGACCCAGCGTGGGGAGGCACCGATGGCTCTGCCGACCGTGGCGGACACGCCGACCGGGGACGAGCAGCCCGGACGCTGGTTCGACTCGATCGACCCGAGGACCGGTGAGGTCGTCGGCAGCCACCCGGTGCACGGCGAGCAGGACGTGCGTGACCGCGTCCGGGCGGCCCGGGAGGCCGCGGTCTGGTGGGCGGGGCTGGGGTTCGACGGCCGGAAGCAGCGACTGGACGCGTGGCGCAGGCTGATCGCCCGGCGGGTGGAGGAACTGGTCACGCTGATGTCGGCGGAGACCGGCAAGCCCGCCGACGACGCCCGGCTGGAACTGATCCTGGTCATCGACCACCTGCACTGGGCGGCCCGGCACGCGCAGCCGGTGCTGGGCAGGCGCAAGGTCGGCCCGGGCCTGCTGATGGCCAACCAGGCCGCCACGCTGGAGTACCACCCGCTGGGCGTGGTCGGCGTCATCGGGCCGTGGAACTACCCGGTGTTCACGCCGATGGGTTCCATCGGGTACGCGCTGGCCGCCGGGAACGCCGTGGTGTTCAAGCCCAGCGAGTACACGCCCGGCGTCGGGCGGTGGCTGGCCGACTCGTTCGCCGAGGTCGTGCCGGAACAGCCGGTGCTGTCGGTCGTCACCGGGCACGGCGAGACCGGGGCGGCGCTGTGCCGGTCGGGCGTGGCCAAGATCGCGTTCACCGGGTCGGCGGCGACCGGCCGGCAGGTGCTGGCGGCCTGTGCCGGCACGCTCACCCCGGTGCTGATGGAGTGCGGCGGCAAGGACGCGCTGATCGTCGCCGAGGACGCGGACGTCGCCGCGGCCGCCGACGCCGCCGTGTGGGGCGCGATGGCCAACGCCGGCCAGACCTGTGCCGGCGTGGAACGGGTCTACGTCGTGGCGTCGCTGGCCGACGAGTTCGTCGCGAAGGTGGCGGCGAAGGTCCGGCCGCTGCGCACCGGGTCGCACGCCGGCGCCGACATCGGCCCGCTGACCATGCCGTCCCAGGTGGACGTCGTGCGCGCGCACATCGCCGACGCGCTGGACCGTGGTGGCACGGCGGTGGTCGGCGGCCTGGACTCGGTGCGCGCGCCCTACGTCGGGCCGGTCGTGCTGGCCGACGTGCCGGAGGACTCGGTCGCCGTCACCGACGAGACGTTCGGCCCGACCGTGGTGATCAACCGGGTGGCCGACGCCGACGAGGCCGTCGCGCGGGCCAACGACAGCCGCTACGCGCTGGGCGCCGCCGTGTTCTCCAAGGCGCACGGGCCGGAACTGGCCGCCCGGCTGCGCGCCGGGATGGTGTCGGTCAACTCGGTGCTGTCCTACGCGGCGGTGCCCGCGTTGCCGTTCGGCGGCACCGGTGACTCCGGCTTCGGCCGCATCCACGGCGAGGACGGGCTGCGCGAGTTCGCCAGGGCGCAGTCCGTGACGCGGCAACGGTTCCGGGCGCCGCTGCGGCCGATGAGCTTCGCCAGGGGAGGCGGCACGGTTCGCCGTCTGGTACGCCTGGTACGGCTGCGCTACGGCCGTTGAGCAGCGCGTAGTCAGGTGTAGAAAGGTGTGAGAAAACCGGATCGACGTGGATTCGGGGCCACGGGAGGCGTAGCGATGAAGAAGATCATCAACGATCCGTCGACCGTGGTGGTCGACTCCCTGCACGGCATGGCGGTCGCCCACCAGGACCTGTTGCGCATCACCACCGAACCCGCCGTCGTCGCCAGGGCGGACGGCCCGGTCAGCGGCAAGGTGGGTGTGGTGTCCGGTGGCGGCTCCGGGCACGAGCCGTTGCACGGCGGTTTCGTCGGCCCCGGCATGCTCGACGCGGCCGTGCCCGGCGCCGTCTTCACGTCCCCGACGCCCGACGCGATCCTCGCCGCGATCCAGGCGGCCAACGGCGGCGCGGGCGTCCTGCTGATCGTCAAGAACTACACCGGCGACGTGCTGAACTTCGAGACCGCGGCGGAACTGGCCGAGGCCGAGGACATCCCGGTGCGGTCGGTGGTGATCGACGACGACGTGGCCGTCAAGGACTCCACGTACACGGCGGGCCGGCGCGGTGTCGGCGGCACCGTGCTGCTGGAGAAGCTGGTCGGCGCGGCCGCGCAGCGCGGCGACAAGCTCGACGCCGTGGAGAACCTCGCCAACCGGGTCATCGCGAACGTGCGGTCCATGGGCCTGGCGCTGACCGCGCCGACCGTGCCGCACGTCGGCACGCCCAGCTTCGACCTGGCCGACGACGAGATGGAGGTCGGCATCGGCATCCACGGCGAGCCGGGCCGGGAGCGGGTGCCCGTGCAGCCGGCCGACGAGATCGTCGCGCGGCTGGCCGAGCCGATCCTGTCCGACCTGCCCTTCGCCGACGGCGACCGGGCGCTGCTGTTCACCAACTCCATGGGCGGCACGCCGCTGCTGGAGCTGTACCTGGCGCACGGCATCGCGGAGCGCCTGTTCGCCGACCGGGGCGTGCGGATCGTGCGCAGGCTCGTCGGCCCCTACATCACCAGCCTGGAGATGCAGGGCATCAGCCTGACGGCACTGAGGATGGACGACGAACTGACCGAGCTGTGGGACGCGCCGGTGCACACGGCGGCGCTCCGCTGGGGGGTGTGATGGCCTGCGGGACAGCGGGTGTGGTCGCGGCACTGACCGCGGCGGCCGACACCGTCACGGCACACCGGGACGAACTGGTCGAACTGGACCGGGTGATCGGCGACGGCGACCACGGCGAGAACCTGCAGCGCGGGTTCCGCACGTTCATGGTCGCCATCGGCCGGGCCACTCCGGACAAACCGGGTGCCGTGCTCAAACTGCTGGCCACGACGTTGATCTCCACCGTCGGCGGCGCGGCGGGGCCGCTGTACGGGACGGCGTGCCTGCGCGCCGCCGCCTCGATCGGCGACGCCGACGAGCTGACCGCCGACACCGTGGTGGCCGCGCTCAAGGCCGCGCTGGGCG
>DATEPR010000443.1:0-13603 GCA_035273045.1 Pseudonocardiaceae bacterium
GGCACGCTGAACCCGGTGTCCACCATGCCCAGCGGGCCGAACACCCGTTCCGCCAGGAACGCGTCCAGCGGCCCGCCGGTCAGCCGTTCGATCAGCACGCCGAGCACGTCCGAGCCGGTGTGGTACAGCCACCGCTCGCCCGGCTGGTACATCAGCGGCAGTTCGCCCAGGCCGCGCAGGAACGTGTCCGGGTCGGGCATGGTGGCCGGGTGCGGCGGGCCGCCACCGACCTGGAGGCGCCGGGCGGCGGTCAGGATCGGCCGCCCGGCCGGGGTGTCGTCCAACATGCCGAAGCCGAGCCGGAAGGTGAGCAGGTCGCGCAGGGTGATGGGGCGCGCGGCGGGCACCGTGTCGGCCAGCGGCCCGTCCACCGACACCAGGACGCGGCGCCCGGCCAGTTCGGGCAGCAGGTCGTCGACCGGGTCGTCCAGCCGCAGCCGGCACTCCTCGACCAGGATCATCGCGGCCACGGCGACGACCGGCTTGGTCATGGACGCGATGCGGAAGATCGTCTCCGCGCGGATCGGCGCCCCACCACCCAGTTCCATCGTGCCCACGGCCTCGATGTGGGTGTCGCCGTGCCGGCTCACCACGGCGACGGCGCCGGGCAGCGCTCCCCGGTCGACGTGCCGGGCCAGCACGTCGCGCACCCGGCCCACCCTGGTGGCGGACAGTCCGACCACGATGCCTCCCTCAGTCGTCGACGGCCTGGTACGCCAGCGTGCAGAAGTCCCCGTGCGTCGACGATCCGATCGGGAACGCGGCCCGCTGGGTGAGCAGGATCGTCACCATGTCCCAGGCCGGGTGGTCGTACCAGGCGGTGCCCAGGCCGCCCGCCCAGCCGAACTGGCCGGACGTGGTGGACACGCCGTCCCCGTCCGGCACCACCGACATGCCGAAACCCCAGCCCCGCAGGCCGAATCCGGACAGCTCGGCCTGGCCGGGCGCGAGCTGGTCGGACGTCATCAGCTCGACCGACCGCCGCGACAGCACCTGCTCGCCGTCGTGCCGGCCGTGGTGCAGCAGCATGGTGCCGAACGCGAGGAAGTCGTCCGCCGTGGACACCAGGCCGTCGGTGCCGGACTGGAACGCCGGCGGCGCCGCCCACTGCCCGTCCGGCAGGTCGTACGGCGTGAGCTCACCGGCCGGCCGGTCACCCAGGTATGCCGTGGCCAGCCGGTGGATCTTCGCCGGTGGCACGCTGAACCCGGTGTCCACCATGCCCAGCGGGCCGAACAGCCGTTCCGCGAGGAACGCCTCCAGCCGCCGGCCCGCGGCCCGTTCCACCAGCATGCCGAGGATCTCGGCGGCGGTGTGGTACTGCCACCGCTGGCCCGGCTGGAACATCAGTGGCAGCTCACCGAGGCGGCGCAGGAACTCGTCCCCGTCCGGCCGGGCGGCCGGCTGCGGCGGGCCGACCGCGATCGACCGTTCCGCCATCGCGGCCAGGATCGGCCGCTGGTCCGGCGACCCGTCGAGATAGCCGATGCCGGGCCGGAAGGTGAGCAGGTCGCGCAGGGTGATGGGCCGGTCGGCCGGGACGGTGTCGGCCAGCGGCCCGTCCAGCGACGCCAGGACGCGGCGGCCGGCCAGTTCGGGCAGCAGGTCGTCGACCGGGTCGTCCAGGCCCAGCCGGCCGTCGTCGACCAGGATCATCGCGCCGGCCGCGACCACCGGCTTGGTCATCGACGAGACGCGGAAGATCGTGTCCGGCCGCATCGGCGTGTCGCCGCCGTAGGCGAGCGTGCCGATGCCGTCGACATGAGTCTCGCCGTGCCGGCTCACCACGGTGACCAGGCCGGGCAGCACCCCCTGGTCGACCTGGCCGGCCAGCACGTCGTGCAGGCGACGCAGCCGGGCCGGCGACAACGCGGAAGAACCCACCGACGAACCTCCTCCCCGGTTCGCGGCGACCCTACCCGCTGGTGTTAATGGTCCGTCTTTGATACCAAATACCCATGACGACGACGGCGGCACCCACCGAGGGCAGGATTCCCTTCCAGGGCCACGAGACCTGGTACCGGATCACCGGCGACCTGCACGCGGGACCCGCACCGCTGGTGGTCCTGCACGGCGGCCCCGGCTGCACCCACGACTACCTGGTGAACCTGGCCGCGTTCGCGGACACCGGCCGCCCGGTCGTGCACTACGACCAGGTCGGCAACGGCCGCTCCACCCACCTGCCGGACGCCCCGCCCGACTACTGGACGCCGGAACTGTTCGTCGCCGAACTGGAGAACCTGCTGGCCGGGCTGGGCATCGCCGACCGCTACATCGTGCTCGGCCAGTCCTGGGGCGGGATGCTGGCCGCGGAACACGCCGTCCGCCGCCCGGCCGGGCTGCGCGGCCTGGTGATCGCCGACTCGCCCGCGTCGATGGACCTGTGGTCGGCGGCCGCCGCGCAACTGCGCGCCGAACTGCCGCGCGACGTGGACGAGACGCTGGCCCGCCACGAGGCCGCCGGCACCACGGACAGCCAGGAGTACCAGGACGCGATGAACGTCTTCTACGACCGGCACGTGTGCCGGGTCAAGCCGATGCCCGACTTCGTCGCGGCGACGTTCGCCGCGATGGACGCCGACCCGACCGTCTACCACACCATGAACGGCCCCAGCGAGTTCCACGTCATCGGCAGCCTGCGCGGCTGGTCCATCGTGGACCGGCTCGGCTCGATCACCGTGCCCACCCTGCTGGTCAGCGGCCGCTACGACGAGGCGACCACCGACACCGTGGCCCCGTTCTTCCACGGCATCCCGGACGTGCGGTGGTCGGTGTTCGGCGAGTCCAGCCACATGCCGCACGTGGAGGAGGCCGACCGGTTCCGGGCGGTCGTCAACGGTTTCCTGAGCACTCTCGACGGGTAGCAACCACTCATGGCGACTGAGGACGGCCACACCACCCACACCACCGAGGCCGACATCCAGGACAACCGGGCCGGCGACGCCCTGGCCGAGTTCGGCTACAAGCAGGAGCTGAAACGCTCGCTGCGGCTGCGCGACCTGCTGGTCTACGGAATGATCTTCATGGTGCCGATCGCGCCGTTCGCCATCTTCGGCGTGGTGTTCAACGCCTCCAGGGGCATGGTGCCGCTCACCTACGTCATCGGGTTCGTCGCGATGCTGTTCACCGCGCTGAGCTACCGCGAGATGAGCCGCGCGTTCCCGGTGGCCGGCTCGGTGTACGCCTACGCCGGCCGCGGCATCGCGCCCTGGGTCGGTTTCCTGGCCGGCTGGGCGATCCTGCTGGACTACCTGCTGGTCCCCACCCTGCTGTACGTGACCGGGGCGGTCGCCCTGGAGACCGTGGTGCCCGGCGTGCCGCAGTGGCTGTGGGTGGTCATCTTCGTCGTGTTCAACACGGTGGTGAACCTGGCCGGCGTGGAGACGACGGCGTGGGCCAACCGGGTGCTGCTGTCCGGCGAGGTCGTCGTCCTGGCCATCTTCATCGTCACGGCGATCGTCGCGATCAGCAAGGGCACCGGCGGCGCGCACTGGTCGACGACGCCGTTCTTCAACGGCGCCGAGTTCTCCCCGAACCTGGTGTTCGCCGCGCTGTCCGTCGCCGTGCTGTCGTTCCTCGGGTTCGACGCCATCTCCACCCAGGCCGAGGAGGTGCGGGGCGGGTCACGGATCGTCGGCCGCGCCACCGTGGGTGCGCTGCTGCTGGTGGCCGTGCTGTTCATCGTGCAGACCTACCTGGCGTCGCTGCTGGTGCCCGGCAAGACCCAGTTCGTCGGCGAGGACGCCACCAACCAGGCGTTCTACCAGGTGGCCGGTCTGGCCGCCGGGCACTGGATGACCGTCCTGGTGGCGGTGTCGTCCGCGCTGGCCGCGGCCGTGGCGAACAGCCTGGTCGCCCAGAACGCCACCGCCCGCCTGCTGTTCTCGATGGCCCGCGACCGGACCCTGCCGGCGTTCCTGTCGCACGTGAGCCAGCGCCGGCGGGTGCCGGAGCGGGCCGTGCTGCTGGTCGCCCTGATCAGCCTGGTGCTCGGCATCGCACTGGCCGGCCAGGTCGAGTTCCTGTCCACCCTGGTGAACGTCGGCGCCCTCGTGTCGTTCCTGCTGCTGCACGTGTCCGTCGGCACGTACTACCTGATCAAGCGGCGCGAACGCACCTACGGCCTGCACTTCGTGGTGCCCCTGATCGGGTTCGCGATCATCGGCTACGTCCTCTACAACGCCGACCTGCACGCCAAGCTCGTCGGCGGAGCCTGGCTGCTGGTCGGCATCATCGTGATCGTGGTGCGGCTGCTCACCGGCCGCAGCGTCACGCTCACCATGGACGAGAACGCCAGGGTCTAGTTCCTCGGTGGCAGCTGCTGGACCGCCCAGGCGTTGCCATCCGGGTCGCTGAAGAACACGAACCTGCCCCACGCCAGGTCCTGCACGTCGCTGACGTCGACCCCCTTGGCCTTCAGTTCGTCGTGCGCGGCCTGGGCGTCGTCGACCACGATCTGCAGGCCCTTCACCGATCCGGGCTCACCGGACACCAGGCCCCTGCCGAACGCGATGGAGCAGGCCGAGCCGGGCGGGGTGAGCTGCACGAAGCGGATCTCCTCGCTCACCGTGTGGTCGTGGTCGGCGACGAAGCCGACCTGCTCGGTGTAGAACGCCTTCGCCTTGTCCACGTCGGACACGGGGACGATGACGAGTTCCAGTTTCCAGTCCACGGTGGTGCTCCTTCCGGTTTGTCGATGGGCACCACGCTAGCCACCTTTCCGGACAGGAACGGTCCTCAGTCGCGGGTGACTTTTCAGCCGTCCAGCCACTCCCGCACCGCGGCCCGGAGGAACGCGAAGTCCTCCTCGTTCCGGGCCGGGTTGCCGGCCTGGTGGCCCCAGATGCTCGGGATCGGCCGCAACTCGCCGGCCCGCAGGTGCGGCAGTTCGGCCGCGTTGTCCGCCACCCGGAAGTACAGGTCCGTCTCCCCGGGCAGCAGCAGCACCCGCGCCTCGATGGCGGCCAGCGCCGCCGGCAGGTCACCGCCGTACCGGGGGTCGGCGCTGATGTCCGCGTGGTACCAGGTCAGCGCCTGCGCGTACAGGTTCGCCGCGTCGAGCGCGCCGAACCGCTCCTCCCAGTCGGTGCGCAGGAACGTGTCCAGGTCCGGCGCGCCCAGCGCGGTCCGGTGCAGGTCGGCCCGGTAGAAGTCCTGGCTCAGCCCCCACCCCGCGTACACGTGGCCGAACGCCCGCAGCGACCGCTCCGGTGGCGCGGCGAACCGCCCGTCTCCCAGGTACTCGGGCGCCGCCTCCAGGATCCGCAGCAACCCGGACAGGAACACCCGGTTGTGCACCGCGGTCCGCGCGCTCCCGCACACCACGAACGCCCGCGCCACCCGATCCGGGAACATCGCCGCCCAGTGGTACGCCTGCCCGGCGCCCATGGAGAACCCGTACGCGGCGGCCACCGAGTCCACCCCGAAATGCTCGGTGAGCAGCCGGTACTGGGCGTTCACGTTGTCCCGCATGGTGACCAGCGGCGGATAGTCCGGCGTCGTGGTCGGGCCGGACGACCGGCCGTTGGCGAACATGTCCGGGATCACCACGAACCACCGGCCGGGGTCCAGGATGCCGTCCGGGCCGATCAGCCAGGCCAGGTCGTCGTGCGTGGCCGTGTAGCTGCACGGATAGACGATCACGTTGTCCCGGGCCGGACTCAGCGTGCCGTGCGCCTGCCACGACAGCCGCGCGTCCCGGATCACCCCGCCCCGTTCCACCGGCAGGTCACCGAGTTCGAACACGCCGTCGGCCACCGGCCACGTCATCGCAGCCGCCCGTCGGCCAGCACCGCGTGCACGCCCCACGTCTGGTTCGCCACCTGCGTAACCCGCAGGTCGACCGTCGGGCTGGCCAGCGTCAGCGCCGTCGACTTGTCCACGCCGTACATCGCCTGCAACCACGCCAGCATCGCGTCCAGCGCCTGACCGGTGGCCTCGTTCAGGTCGTCGCTGAACCCGAACGTGATCTTCGCCGTCGGCGTCACCGCGTGCACGGTGTCGATCGGCCGGTCGGTGACCACGTCCACGGTCAGCGTCGTCGTCATCGTGGTCTCGATCGCCGTGCCGGACACCTCGCCGTCGCCCTGCGCGGCGTGCCCGTCGCCCAGGCACAGCAACGCTTCCGGCACCGTCACCGGGAGGTACACCGTCGAACCGGCCACCAGTTCGCGGCAGTCCATGTTCCCGCCGCACGCGGCCCTCGGCGGCACCGTGGAATGCTCACCCGGCTCGGCCGGCGGCACCCCCATCACACCCAGGAACGGCGCGATGTCCACGGTGAAACCCCGGTCGTTGCGGGCCGTCCCGGCGTCCGCGTCGATCTCCCACAGCAGCCACGACGCCGGCCGCCCGGCAATGCCCAGCCTGCGGTTGAGCGGATTGTCCACGGCCGCCGCCACCGTCCAGCCCCAGTCGTCGGGCCGCAGCGACTCCAGCCGCAACGCCAGCATCGCGCCCGGCCGCGCGCCGCGCACCGCGATCGGACCGGTCAGGCAGTGCCCACGCGCGTCCTTGATCAGCTTGGGGCGCTGCTCGCCCGGTTTCGTCTGCCGCTCCAGGTAGCCGGAGGCGTCCAGCGAGCGCACCACGAGCCGATCACCTGGATCGACCGTGAGAACCGGTGGCAGGTCGCGGGAGAAGACGTCGGTCACGGTGTCGGGGCTGGGATCCAGGCGATGCTCGGCCATGCTGGTCCTTCCTGTCCCGGTGATCGTACGGCCTGCGCCTACAGCGTGAGACCCTCCGGAAGGGCGGCGAGCGCCTCGTCCAGCAGCCGGGCCATGTCCGTGGCGCCGGGATTCCTGGCCGTCGTGGAGATCACCGCCAGGCCCACGCCGACCACCGCACCGGCCAGCGCCCGCACCGCCACGTCGTCCGCTGACCGGCCGGTCCGCAACGCCAGTTCCTCGGCCAGCAGGTCCAGCCCGCTCACGTACTGGTCCAGCAGTTGCGCCCGCAGTTCCGGCACCGCCTGGATCAGCTCCATCCGCTCCCGCTGGTGGGCGACGTCCTGCGCGGACAGCGAGCCGAGCACCGACGTCGCCGTGGCCCGGAACGCGTCCACCGCGCTCAACTCCGGTGGCTGCTCCCGGAACACCCGCACGAACACCGGGTCGAGATCGTCCTGCAGCACGATGTCGGCCTTGGTCGGGAAGTACCGGTAGAAGGTGCTCTCCGAGATCACGGCGGCCTCGGCGATCTGCTGCACCGTGGTGGCTTCGTAGCCCTGCTCGTGGAACAGCCGCAGCGCGTTCGCCTGGATCTCCCTGCGCACCTTCGCCCGTTTTCGCTCGCGTAGACCAGTCCCTGTGGTGTCACTGGGCGGCTGCGCTGGGGGCACGGTCGAGCTCCTTCCGCGGCGTCCTGTGGGGCAGGAACACCAACGCTAGCGCGACACCCGCGAACGCGACCCCCACCGACACGACCAGGGCCGTGTCCAGGCCGTGCGCGAACGCCGACCGCACCTGGCCCAGCAGAGTCGCCGATCCCAGCCGGTCGGCCGCTGCCACGCCGTCGAACACGCTCGCCCGCGCCACCGGCGGCACCCCGTTCCGATAGGCGGCCACCTGCACGCTGCCCAGCACGGCCGCGCCCAACGGCCCGCCCACTTTGTTGATCGCCTGCAACACGGCCGACCCGATCCCGCCGTCCGCCTCGCCCAGCACGGCCAGCGCCGTCGACGACGCGGTCGCCAACGCCAGCCCCATCCCGGCGCCGACCAGTGCCGCCCACAGCGCGACGAAACCCGTCCCCGACCCGGCCGTCGTGGTGGCGCCCAGGACGAATCCGGCCGCCATGACGACGAACCCGGCGGCCACGGCCAACCGCGCGCCCATCCGCCTGGCCGCCGCACTCGCCGGCACGGCACCCAGGACGAGCCCGCCGATCAGCGGCAGGAGCCGCAGCCCCGACCCCATCGCGTCCGCGCCCTCGACCCCTTGGAAGAACTGGGGGAGCAGGAACAGCGCACCCGTCAGTGCGAGGACGGCGACCGCCACCAGCAGCACGCCCCAGGTGTAGGCGCGGGAGCGGAACAGTGCCGGGTCGACCAGTGGGTGCGCGGTGCGCCGTTCGTACTGTCCGAACCCGACCAGCGTGGCCGCTCCCGCGGCGATCGGCCCCCACGTGCCCGGCCACGTCCAGCCGTGCTCGCCGGCGTTGATCAGGCCGTAGGTGACCGCCACCAGTCCGATTGTCGACAATCCGATGCCAGGCCAGTCGATCGTCGGGCGATCCGGCGTGCGGTACTGCGGAACCTTCGCGGCCGCGACCGCCAGCCCGAGCGCGGCGACGGGCAGGTTGATCAGGAAGACCCAGCCCCACCAGTAGTGGCTGAGCAGCCAGCCGCCGAGGATCGGCCCGACCGGCGCGGCCAGGAAGTTGGCCGCCGACCAGATGCCGACCGCCTTGGGCCGCTCGGTTTCGTCGAACAGCACGGTGATCGAGGCCAGCGCCATGACGATCACGCCGGCGCCCGCGATGCCGACGACGGTCCGGGCGGCGATGAACGCGGCCGGGTCCGGCGCGAACGCACAGGCGGCCGAACCGACGCCGAACAGGGCGAGCGAGGCGAGCAGGACGGTCCGCCTGCCGTACCGGTCACCGAGCAGGCCGGCCGGGAGCATCGCCGCGGCCAGGACCAGCAGATATCCGGAGGTGAACCACTGCAGGTCGGACTCCGAGGCACGGAGGGCACCGGCCAGGGTCGGCAGGGCGACGGTCAACACGGTCCCGTCCAGCCCGACGGCGAGCACGGCCAGGTTCAACGCCCCGAGCGCCCACCAACGGGCGGAAGACTGCTTCATAATGAGATAGACTAGCAAAACAGAAGCGACTGTCACAATGGTTCGTCTCCGCACTCCACGGACGAGGCCAAACCGTCGGCGGCGCGGCCTAACCTGCCGGCATGACCGCCGAACGCGACGACCTGCTGACCGCACTCGCCATCCGCCGCAACTTCCTGCGGTACACCGTCCGCGACCTCACCGACGAGCAGGCCGCCATGCGCCCGACCCGCAGCGAGCTGTGCCTCGGCGGTCTGATCAAGCACTGCATGTCGGTCGAGGAGGACTGGCTGCGGTTCGCCGCCGGCGGCGCCGACGCGATGAGCGACGACGACGAGGAAGCGTGGGCCAACGAGTTCCGGATGAATGAAGGCGAAACGCTCAATGGCCTACTGGACCAGTACACGCGGGTAGCCGACCGAACCACCGAACTGGTCAACACGCTCGACCTGGACACCAGCCACGAACTGCCCCGCAAGCCGTGGTTCGAGCAGGGCGCCCGCTGGACCGTGCGCCGCGTTCTGCTGCACGTGCTGTGCGAGACGGCCCAGCACGCCGGCCACGCCGACATCCTGCGCGAGTCCATCGACGGCGCGAAGACGATGGGCTGACATGCCGGCCGTCGTCGTGTCCGGACCGCAGTGCTCCGGCAAGACCACCCTGGCCATGGCTCTGGGCAGCAGCCTGGCCGTCCCGGTGTTCTCCCGCGATCCGCTGCTGGCCGTGCTGACCCGCTACGGGCTCAGCGGCCGCGACCTGGCCACCGCCGGCCTGGACCTGCAGACCGCGCTGCTGGCCCGGCAGCTCGAACTCGGCCAGTCGTGTGTCCTGGAGTGCGTGCTGCCCAACACCACGCGGGAGCAGTGGCGGCGCATGATCGCCGCCGCCGGCAGCCGCATGATCGCGGTGGAATGCGTGTGCTCCGACCCCGAGGAGCACCGCGCCCGGTTCGAGCGGCGCAGTGAGGCCCGCGGGTTCGGCTGGGACTACGTGCTGCGCACGATGCGCCACTACCGGCCGGACGAGCACCCGGACTACACCGCCGACGCGCTGCGCCCGGTCGCCGAGCACGTCGCCGCGATCACGCAGCTCGTGTCGTCATGACCGTCCACAGTGCCTTGTCGGCGGCGAAGTACTCCCGAAAATAGCCCCACACGGTCGAACCGAGGCCGACGGACGCCGAGTCGACGCCGACCCCGTAACCGGTCACGCCGGCCGCCCGGCACAGCGTGACCGCACGCGCCACGTGGAAGGTCTGGGTGACCAGCGTGGCGCGTCGCACGCCGAACACCTGCCGGGCCCGGACACACGTGTCCCAGGTGGTGAAACCGGCCTCGTCCACGGTGATCCGGGCCGCCGGCACGCCGTGCGCGAGCAGGTAGGCGCGCATCACGCCCGGCTCGTCGTAACCGTGGCCGTCGTTGTTGCCGCTGACCAGGATGCTGCGCACCTTGCCGGCGTGCAGCAGCCGGATCGCCTGGTCCAGCCGGCCGGCCAGGAACGCGGTGGGCGCGTCGCCGTCCACCCGGGCGCCGAACACCAGCGCCACCGGGGTGGCCGGCACGGTGGCGGGATCGCGCAGCGCGGGGGCGGCCACCCAGCGCTCCCACAACGTCGGCGCCGTGGCGAGCAGCACCACCAGCGCCACGCACCCGGTCACCCAGCGGCGGAACCGCGGGCGTCCGGTGGCGGTCTCGTCCACGCCACCGGACGCTACGGGAATCACCGGACTACGGCTCGACCGGCGTCAGTTCGGCCATTTCCGACCAACCGCTCTGGTCCAGCGTGACGTTGATGATCTGTGGCTTCGTCGCGATCACGCGCGGCATCCACGCCATGGCCGTCTTGAAGTGGTCGGAGTTGACGTGTGCCGCACCCGCGTCGCCGTCGGCGAACGCCTCCAGGAGCACGAACTGGTTGGGCGTCTCCACGCTCGTGTTCCACTCGAAGAAGAGGTTCCCGGGCTCCGCCCGCGTCGCCGTGGTGAAGTCGTCGACCAGGTCGAGCCATTCCGCGCTGCGCTCCGGTCGCACGGTGAACTTGACGACGATGAAGATCATGGCGGAGCTACCTCCCGGATCGATGGTGTGCGTTGCCCACCGTAGGAGAGCCGGCCCCAGCGGCAGTGCCCGGCCACCGCGACACGAACACTGTCGCGGCAGATCGATGTCCACCCACCGGAGGGCGGCTCGGCAGGCGGCCATCGCGTTCCTCGGCATGTCCAGGGCCATGCTCCACCGCGAGATCCACGAGTACGGCATCGTCACGCCGGATCGCTGAGAGGCGGACGCGACACCGGCGTGACGATGCTCTGCTGGCCGACGGGGCGCCGGCCCGGTGCCCGCGTGCCGGCACACGCGGGCACCGCGATCCGTGGGCTGGGCTCAGCCGACGATCCGCTTGGAGCCGTAGTAGTCGCTGCCGGCGCCGGACACCGGCACCACCTCGACCGGCACGCCGGTCGTGGGCGCCTGGATGATCTTGCCGTCACCGACGTACATCGCGACGTGGTGGATGGTGGCCGCCGAACCGCCGAAGAACAGCAGGTCGCCGACCTGCCACTGGCCGTAGGCCACCGGCTTGCCGAACGTGTACTGGGCGCGGCTGGAGTGCGGCAGGCTGATGCCGCCCTTCGCGTACGCCCACATCACCAGGCCCGAGCAGTCGAACTGGTTCGGTCCGGCGGCGCCCCAGACGTACTCGTCGCCGCGCCGGCTCAACGCCGCCTGGAGGACGGTGTTCAGCACGCCGGGTGGGCCGAGGAACGTGCCCATGTCGCCGCCGCCACCGGTCAGCGTGTGCTTCTGGGCGACGGTGAGCCGGTTCAGCGCGGCCTTGACGACCGCGATCTGCTTGTTCAGCGCCTGCTGCTGGCCGGCGATGGTGCTGACCAGCTTGGCGGCGGCCGCGGTGGCCGCCTGGGACTGCCGCTGCGCCGCGGCGGCCTGCTTCTGCGCTGCTTCGGCCTGGTTGACCGCGCCGGACAGCTTGTGCAGCGCGGTGCCGTTCTCCGACGCCACCTCGTCGAGCATCTCGGCCCGTTTCAGGAAGTCCTGTGCCGAGGTGCCGGTGAGCAGGGCGGACAGCTGGGACAGTCGTGCCCCGTTGAACGATGCGGCGGCGAACTGGTCGACCTGTCCCTGGAACTCGCCTTCGGTCTGCTTCGCTTTCGCCTCAACCTGTTTCGCACTGGCCAGCCGTGCGGTGAGGGTGCGCAGCCTGGCCTGGTCGTGCGCCAGGTCGTTCTTGGCGGCCAGCAGGTCCTCGTCGAGCGCTTCCGCCTTCGCCGTGAGCTTCTTGTACTGCGCCAACGCATCGGCACTGGTGGTCGGCGGGGACGCCGGCGCCGCCGCGGCAGCCAGGGGCAGCGCGCCCGCTGCCAGCGCCGTGGCGGCGGCGATCAACATCCCACTGCGTAACCGTTTCCAGGACCGGGTTCGCTGTTGCGACGGCACGTCGCACATGCCTCCTTCGTGGTCGGCGACCCCCGTGGGCGGTGCGACGCTACGGCACCCGGAAAGGCGATGTCTACTACTAGCTTTAGTAGCCAGAAGGCGCTATGGTTACCGGTTCGTGATCTGACATCACTCCAATGGCCCTGTCCGCCACCCGGTAGCACTGTTCCTGTGTTGACCGTGTGTGGATCGTGCTGTATGGCTGCCGACCTGCCACTACGCTGTGGTGGGGAGGGTGGCATGCACGGTCTGGGCGAGTTGCAGGCGGCGGTGATGCACGTCCTGTGGGACGCCACCGAACCCCTCAAGGTGCGCCAGGTGCTGGACCGGTTGGACACCGGTCGCCCGCTCGCCTACACGACGGTGATGACCGTGCTGGACAACCTGCACCGCAAGTGCTGGGCCAGCCGGGAGATGCACGGCAACGCCTACCGGTACCGGCCCGCGGTGAGCCGGGCCGCCGCTGCCGCCCGCGCGCTACGGGATGTCCTGGACTCGTCCGGCGATCCGGACGCCGTGCTGCTTCATTTCGTGCAGTCGGTGTCCGAGCACGAGTCGGCGGTGCTGCGCCGGGCGCTGTTGGGGGACCAGACGGCGGCGAGCTGACGACCGGACCGGCCGCCAGCTCGCCTCGCTCTTGTCAGGTAGTCGCGGGCACGGCTTCCGGCTCCGCGGGCGCCGGGGTCGACGAGCGCAGCGGCACCGCCTTGACGAACCAGGCGACCACGAACCCGATCGCCGCCATCACCGCGCCGCCGATCAGCACGGCGTGCAGTCCGCTCACCACGCCGGACTGGAACGCGTCCCGGATCGGCGCCGGCAGCGCCAGCACGGCCGACGGCGGCAACTGGGCGCCGCCGCTGATCAGCCGGTGGCCGGCCGCGCCCAGGTGCGCGGTCAGGGTGTTGGTGAGCTGGCTGGTGTACAGCGAGCCGAGCAGCGCGATGCCCAGCGAACCGCCGACCGTGCGGAACAGGGTGACCGACCCGCTCGCCGCGCCCATGTCCCGCAGCTCGGCGCTGTTCTGCGTGATCAGCATCGTGTTCTGCATCAGGAAGCCCATGCCCAGGCCGACCACCAGGGTCAGCGCGGACGCCACGAACGTGGTCGTGTCGACCTTCAGCATCAGCAGCACCAACATGCCGGCGGTGAGCACGGCACCGCCGATGATCGGAAACTCCCGGTAGCGGCCGGTCCGCGTGGTGATCTGCCCGGTGGTGAGCATCACCGCTAGCATCCCGAACATCAGCGGCAACAGCAGCAGGCCGCTCGCGGTGGCCGAGACGCCCCGCACGTTCTGCATGTACTGCGGCAGGAAGTTCACCACGCCGAACATGGCGGCGCCGACCAGGAAGCTGAGCA
>DATEPR010000444.1:0-3944 GCA_035273045.1 Pseudonocardiaceae bacterium
CGTGCTTCTCCACGGTCTTCACCGAGATGCCCAGCAGGGTGGCGATCCGCTTGTCCGGCAGTCCTTTCTCGACCAGCCGGCGCACCTCGTGCTCCCGTTCGGTGAGCGCCTCCGGTGCCGACCGCCGGACGAACCGGTGCAGCACCTGCTCGGTGAGCGACACGTCACCACGGGCCGCCGCGAGCACCGCCCTGGCCAGCGCGGCACCGTCGACGTCGGAGCCGACGCAGCCGCGTGCCCCGGCCGTGACGGCGTCGCGCAGCAGGTCGTCCGCGTGGTCGTCGGCCAGCAGCAGGATCGAGGTGTCCGGGTTGGCGGAACGGATGTAGGAGGTCAGCCGGGCGCCGTCCAGTTCCGGCAACTGGAGTTCCAGCAGCACGACGTCGGGGGAGAGCACCCGCACCGCGTCGACGACCGCCCTGGCGTCGCCGATCTCGCCGACCACCTGGATCTCCGGTTCCGCCCTGGCCAGCAGCCGCACCAGCCCGGCCCGCACGATCGGCTTCTGGTGCACCACGAGCACCCGCCAGGCGTCGGAGTGCCGCGCGCCGCCGGTGCCGGTCCGCTGGTAGGGGATGTGCGCCCGCACCCGTGTGCCCCAGCCAGGGGTCGACTCGACCTGGAGATCGGCGCCCAGGTGCTGGGCGCGGGCCACGATGCCGGTCAGGCCGAGCCCGGAGCGTGGCCCGGTGGCCAGCGTCGCCGGGTCGAACCCGCAGCCGTCGTCCTCCACCACCAGCGTCACGTCGTCGGTCCCGTACAGCACGCCGACCCGCACCAGGGTCGCCTTGGCGTGCATCACCACGTTGGTCAGCGCCTCCTGCACGATGCGCAGCGCCTGCTGGCCGATGTCCGGTGCCAGTTGCGGCCCGTCGCCGGTGACCACCAGGTCGGTGCGGATGCCGGTGGTGGAGCGGGCCCAGCCCAGTTCCATGGCGAGCGCGTCGTCCAGCGAGTGCGGTTCCAGCAGTGCCGGGCCGAGGCCGAGCACGGTCTTGCGGGTCTCGGCCAGCGCCTCGCCGGCCGTGTTCCGCGCCGCCGCCAGGTGCGCCGCCGCTTCTTCGGGGAGATCGGTTGGCAGCGCGTCGATGTGCATCAGGATCGAGCCCAGCGCCCTGGCGACCGCGTCGTGCACGTCGCGCACCACCCGTTCCCGTTCCGCGCTGACCGCCAGCCTGCGGGTCCGGTCGGCGGCGTCGGCGTGCAGCCGGGCGTTGGTGATCGCGATGGCGGCGTGCTTGGCGAACAGGCCGAGCAGGTGCACGTCCTCGTCGCGGAAGCGAAGTTCCGGGTCGGTGCTGAAGACCACGCAGACGCCGATGATCGTGCCGGCCCACTCGATCGGCACACCCACCGTGGCGTGCAGCCGTTCCCGCTCGCCCGGCGCGACGTGACCGCCGGGCACGTCGGTGTAGCTGTCGAACACCATCGGCGCCCGGTTCGCGACCACGGCACCGGTGACGCCCTCGTCCAGCGAGAACGCCTTGCCTTCCTGGCACGCGACGCCGAGATCGGCTTCCTTGCGGTAGACCCCGGCCTGCTCGTCCACGATGCAGATCGAGCCGGCGCCGCCACGCAACAGGCTGACCGCGCGGGCGAGGATGCGCCGCAGCAACGGCTGGAGGGTGAACTGGCCGGCAAGGTCCTCGACGGCACCGGTCAGTGCGTCGACCTTGTCATGCGGGTCGATCCGGACGCCCACGCCACGATCATATGTGAACAAAGCCGTGGATCGATCCAGTGTCGCTACGGTGAGAACGCCGACGGCGACGGGAGGTCACCGATGGGTGCGAGGGGTCGGGCGCTGTTCGCCGCCACAGTGGTCGCTCTGGCGTTCGTCAATCCTGGCGTCGCCGCCGCCGCGGGCACCGCGCCCGGGTGCTGCGGTGACGGGTCGGCGTGGACGACGGGGGACAAGGACGCCGTCGGCACGTCCGCGACCACCACCAGCAAGGTCTGGTACACGGTGGCCAACGGCATCACGTCCGAGGTGTTCTACCCGCGCGCCGACGTCCCGAACATGCAAGACATGCAGTACATCGTCACCGACGGGTCGACGTTCGTGGACCTGGAGCGGGACGCCACCACCCACGTGGTGTCCATGCCGGACCAGAAGGCGCTGGAGTACACGATCACCAACACCGCGAAGAGCGGCCGTTACCGGATCACCAACACGTATCTCACCGACCCGAACCAGAACACCCTGGTGATCAACACCCGGTTCCAGTCCCTGGACGGCGGCCACTACCAGCTGTACCTGCTGGAGAACCCGTCCCTGGCCGGTGGCGGCGGGAACGACAACGCATGGTGGGACGGCACGAACGGGTCCCTGGACGCCAGCGACACGGAAACCCTGTTCGGGTCACCGCTGACCGTCGACTCGGCGCTGAAGGTGTCCAGCGGGTTCACCGCGCACGACGACGGCTACGCCGGCACGGCCAGCGACTGCAATGTCGACCTGTCCTCGGACAAGGTGCTCAACAACTCATACGACACGCTCACCAGTCCGGGGAACGCGGTGCAGTGCGGCCAGGTCGCGGTCGGCACGGACACCACGTTCACCGTCGCGCTGGGCTACGGCGGCACGTCGGCAGCGGCGCTCGCGGCCGCGAACAGCTCACTGACCACCGGCTTCGCGGCACTCCAGACCGCGTACCAGTCCGGCTGGCACACCTACGTCGGCGGCCTGAAGCCGGCGCCGGCCAGCGTGTCCGGCAACACGAAGGAGTTGGCCGCCTACTACGTGGCCGTGATGGCGCTGCACGCGGCCGAGGACAAGACGTTCCCCGGCGCCAGCGTCGCCGGCCTGGCCACGCCGTGGGGCAATGTCGTCAACGGTGACGCGCTCAACGACGGCTACCACCGGGTGTGGGGCCGCGATCTCTACCAGCAGGCCACCGGCCTGATCGCGGCCGGCGACACCGCTCAGGCCAAACGCATGGCCCAGTTCATGTGGAACAGGCAGTTCATCGCCACGACGACCCCTGGCGACGGCACGACGTATCCGCCCGGCTCGTTCCCCCGGTACAGCCCGGTCAGTGGCGTCAGCGGTGCCACGCCACAGGAGTTGGGTTGCTGCGAGCAGTTGGACCAGGACTCGTTCGCGATCGTCCTGGCGTGGATGACCGGCCTGACCGACGCCGGCACGTACGCCAGGATCAAGATGGCCGCGAACCACATCCAGTCGTCCGGTCCCGACACGACCGAACGGTGGGAGGAGCAGTTCGGCAAGTCCCCGTCGTCCATCGCGGCCGAGATCGCCGGTCTGGTGACGGCCGGCGCGATCGCCAGGGCCAACGGCGACCCGACGAGCGCGGCCAGTTGGGAGGCCACTGCCGACTCGTGGCGGTCCAGCCTGGCCGGTTGGACGTTTACCACGAGCGGTTTCTGGGGCGGTGGTTCCTACTACGAGCGGGTCGAGAAGGACAACAATCCCAATGACACCGACCAGATCTGCTTCCTGGAAGGCTGTTATTGGGCGCACGACGTGGTCGACCTGGGATTCCTGGACCTGGTCCGCCTGGGCATTCTGGCGCCCGGCGACCCGAGCGTGTCGACGTCGTTGGCCGCGACCATAACGGGGACGGACGGCAATTCGACGATGCAGGTCACGCTGCCGAACGGTGACGTGTACTTCCACCGGTACGTGCACGACAGTTACGGTGAGGACAACACGAACTGCTTGGGATTCCCCGCCAACGGCGGCAATCGGCACGGCCGGTTGTGGCCGGTGCTTTCGGGGGAGCGGGGCGAGTACGAGGTCGCCAACGGACGCTCGGGCGCGTTGTATCTGAGGTCGATGGCTGACGCCACCAATGGCGGGTTCTTCGTGCCCGAGCAGGTGTGGGACCGGTCGGACATCGGTTGTTACGGTTTGGGGGCGCCGACCGGGAGCGCCGCGCCGTTGATGTGGGCGGAGGGGCAGTATGTGCGGCTGGCGCAGG
>DATEPR010000445.1:0-3299 GCA_035273045.1 Pseudonocardiaceae bacterium
GAGGCCATGTCCGTCCAGGTCACGGAGCCGGCGGCACCCGCCCCGGTGGCGCCGCCGCGTCCCCGGCGGGCGCGGCGGCTCGCGGCCCTCGGCACGCCGAGGTCCGTGCTGACGATCGTGCTGGTCGCGCTGCTCGTCTACCTCGTGTTGCCACCCGTGGTGGTGATGTTGTGGAAGAGCTTCGTGGGCGGCGTGTCGCTCGACGGTCCGGCCGGGTTCGACGCGTACCAGACGATCGCCGGCTCCGGTCTGGGCGCGGCAACCCTGGACACGCTGGTGTTCGCGCTGGGCACGACGGTGGTGTCGATGGTCGTCGGCACCGCGTTGGCGTGGTGCGCGGTGCGGACCGACGCGCCACTGCGATCCCTTGCCTACCCGGTGGCGTTCCTCGGGCTCGCGGTGCCCGGCATCGTCAATGTGGTCGGCTGGATCCTGTTGTTCGGTAACGGAAACGGCCAGGGCGACGCGGTACTCGGAGCGTGGCTCGGCCGGCATGTCGGCATCAGCGTGGAGTCCCTCCCCGGCATGATCTTCGTGGAGAGCCTGCTCTCCATACCGATCGTGTTCTTCCTCATGGTCGGCCCGCTGCAGTCGTTCAACGCGTCCCTCGAGGAAGCGGCGGTCGTGCACGGGGCGCGGGACTGGACGGTGCTGCGGCGGGTCACCGGCCCGCTGTTGCTGCCGACGATCGCCAGCGCCACGCTGCTGATCGTCATCCGCTGCACGCAGGCGTTCGAGGTGCCCGTACTGCTCGGCGTGCCCGCCGGCACGCACATCTTCACCGCCCAGCTGTACCAAACCCTGCACGGCTCGCTGGTGCCTGACTACTCCAGCGCCGCCGCCTACGGCACGATCCTCGTGCTCGCACTGCTGATCCTGGTGTCGGCGGAGAACCGGCTCACCCGCGACGCGCGCCGGTTCGCCGTGGTGACCGGACGCGGCGCCGGGTCCGGGCGCAGACGACTGCGCCGCACGCGATACCTGCCCGCGGTGCTGAACGTCGTGCTGCTCGTGTGCTACCTGCTGCCGACGGTGTACCTGCTGTACTCGTCGTTCGAGAAGAACCTGGGCGGCACGTTCTCGTGGCACAACCTGACGGTCGGCAACTACACCGCACTGTGGAGTTCGCCCGGCTTCACCAAGGCCGTGGTGGACACGCTCGTGGTGGCGGCCGCGACCGCGGTGGCCACGGTACTGCTGACGCTGGCGGGCGCATGGCTCGCGGCGCGGTCGCGCAGCGCCCCGGCGAAGCTGGTGAACCTGCTCGCGAACGCGCCGCTGGTCATCCCCGGCGTCGTGTTCGGGTTCGGCATCCTGCTGTTCTACCTGTACTCGCCGGTGCCGCTGTTCGGCACGCTGTGGGCGATCATCCTGGCCTTCACGGCGCTGTACCTGCCGTACGGGATGCGGTCCCTGCGGCCCGCGATCCTCGGCGTGTCAACGGAACTGGAGGAGGCGGCACTGGTCAGCGGCGCGTCGGAACTGGCGGTGGGGCGGCGGATCGTGCTGCCACTGGTGACGCCGTCGGCCATGGGCACGGCACTGTTCGTGTTCTTCAACGCGTTCCGTGAACTGGCCGTGGCAGCGCTGATCATCACCGCCGCCACGCCGTTGCTGTCCACCCAGCTTCTCGACTCGCTCGTCAACGGCGATCTCGCGGAGGTCAGTGCGCTCGGCACGTTCATCATGGCGGTCAGTCTGCTGGTCGGTGCGGCCGCGTTCCGCATGGTCGGCTTGCGGCGCGGCGCCGCCCAACTCACCAAGGAGGCCGCGTGACGTTGGACATGGGCAGACTGCTGGCGCCGCAGACCGTCGCGCTCGTCGGCGCGTCCGAGGATCGCCACTACTCGCGCAGCATCATCGCGAACCTGCGGCAGCACGGGTTCTCCGACGACGCGATCCTCCCGGTGAACCCGCGCTACTCGGAGGTCGCCGGCCTGCCGTGTCACCCGAGCCTGGCGGCGCTGCCGGTGGCGCCGGACGTGACGGCGCTGCTGGTCGGGCGGTCGCGGGCCGAACCCTTGCTGCGGGAGGCTGCGAACGCCGGTTCCGGCGCCGCCCTGGTGATCGCCGACGGCTACGCGGAGGAGAGCACGGCCGGGCTGGCCCGGCAGCGAGCGCTGGGCGACGTCGCCAGGGCGGCCGGCATGGCGATGCTGGGCCCGAACACACTCGGCTACGTGGTGCCGTCGACGGGGGCGGGCCTGTGGTGTGCGGGAGCGCTGCCCGCGCCGCTGGTCGCGGGCGGCACGGTGATCCTCGCCCAGTCCAGCGGGATGCTGAACCTGATCATGGCCCTGGCCGGGCAGCGGCTGCTCGGCGTGCGGGCGTGCGTGTCGGTCGGCAACGCCGAAGTGTTGGGGATGCCGGAGCTGATCGACCACTTCGTCGCCGACGACGCCGCGACCGTGCTGGGCCTCGTGGTGGAGAGCGTCGACCGGCCGAAGGCGTTCGCCGCGGCACTGGCCAGGGCCAGGGACGCGGGCAAGCCGGTTGTGGTGCTGAAGATCGGCGTGTCCGAACTGGGGCGGGCCAACTCGGTCGCCCACACGGGCCGCATGGCCGGACCGGAGCAGGGCTGGTCGGCGCTGTTCGACCGGCTCGGCGTCCGCACCGTCCGCGACCTGGACGACCTGGTCGAGACGCTGACCCTGTTCGGCGGAGTGGTGCCAGCACTGCCGCGACGGGCCTGGGACGCCGGGCGGCTCGGCGTCGCGTTCGCCACGATCTCGGGCGGCGAGACGAGTCTCATCTGCGACATCGCGGCGCAGGAAGGGCTGCCGCTGGCGACGCTCGCCCCGGACACACTCGCCGGGCTGCGCGCGGGCCTGGGCAAGGAGTCGATGATCGGCAACCCGCTCGACCTGCAGAACACCCGCACGACACGGCCCGAGGTGTTCTGGGACGGGCTGCGGGCGGTGTGCGCGGACCAGAACGTCGACGCGCTCGCGGTGCGGTTCAACCTGAGCATGCGGCGCACGCCCGCGCTGGAGGACCTGTACCGGCGGGTCGCCGACATCGCACGTGCCGCGGGCACGAAGCTGATCGTGCTGACCCGCGCGTACGAGCACCTTGACCTGGAGTGGTGGCGGTTCTTCGCCGATCTCGGGGTGCCGTTCGTGCTCAGCTACCGCAACGCGCTGCGCGGCCTGGCGGCGCTGTCCGGCTGGCTGGAGCGACGGGCGACACCGGTGGACGCGCCAACAGCGGTCCCGGCCGACGCCGTGACGACACGCGAGTTGTCGGCCCTCGATCCAGCCGCGACCCGGGAATGGCTGGACGCGGCCGGCGTGCCCTAC
>DATEPR010000446.1:0-4056 GCA_035273045.1 Pseudonocardiaceae bacterium
GATCTTCCTCGGCGCCGCCGTGATCGTCGGGCTGGCCTTGCTGACCAGGACCTCACTGCCCTCGGGCTGGCGGGACTGGGTGCGGATCATCCCGCCCGCCGTCTTCGGCAGCGCGTTGCCGTTCACGCTGTTCGCGATCGGCGAGCGCAGCGTCGACTCCGGGGTGGCCGGCGTGCTGAACGCCACCACGCCGCTGTGGGCGCTGCTGCTCACCATGCTCGTCGGCACGGAGCGGCACGTCGGCCTCCTCCGGACCGTCGGCCTGCTCGTCGGCTTCGGCGGGACGCTGCTGATCTTCGCGCCGTGGCACGCCGCCGGCCTGGCCAGCTGGGGCGCGCTGGCCTGCCTGCTGGCCGCGATCAGCTACGCGCTGAGCTACACCTACATCAGCCGGTTCCTGCTGGGCCGGATGTCGTCGGTGACATTGTCCGCGGCCCAGCTGACCGGTGGCGCGGTGCTGGTCGCCGTGATCGCGCCGGCCACCGGCGGTCTGGACCAGGTCCATCTCGGCGTCGGGCCGCTCGTCGCGGTGACCATCCTCGGCGTGTTCGGCACCGGCATCGCCCAGGTGATGAACAACCGGCTGCTCGCCGACGAGGGCGTGATGACGGCGACGTCGGTCGGCTACCTGCTGCCCGTCGTGTCGGTGCTGCTGGGCGCGCTGTTCCTGCACGAGGACCTGAACGCGCGCATCCTGATCGGCATGGTCGTGGTGCTGGCCGGCGTCGCGTTGTCCCGCAAGCGGTCCGCGCGGGCCGCCGCGCCACAGGTAGCGCAGGTTCAGACCAGCCTGCGGTCGGTGGCCCAGCGGGAGAGTTCGTAGCGGTTCGACAGCTGGGTCTTGCGCAGCACGCTGGACACGTGCGTCTCCACGGTCTTCACGGAGATGAACAGCTCGGACGCGATCTCCTTGTACGCGTACCCGCGGGCCAGCAGGCGCAGCACGTCGCGTTCCCGGGGCGTCAGCAGGTCCAGTTCCGGGTCGCTGATCGGCGCGGCGCCGGGCCGGTCGGCGAAGGCGTCCAGCACGAAGCCGGCCAGCCGAGGGGAGAACACCGCGTCGCCCGCGGCGACCCTGGCGATGGCGGTGACCAGTTCGCGGCTGGAGATCGTCTTCGTCACGTAGCCGCGGGCGCCGGCCCGGATCACCGCGATCACGTCCTCGGCGGCATCCGACACCGACAGCGCCAGGAACACCACGTCCGGCAGCTCCGGCCTGATCCGGCGGAGCACCTCGGCGCCACCGCCGTCGGGCATGTGCACGTCCAGCAGCACCACGTCGGGCTTGGCGTGACCGATCCCGACCACGGCCTCGGCGACCGAGCCGGCCTCGCCGACGAGTTCGACGTCGTCGGTGAGCGTGGCCAGTTCGGACCGGACGCCCGCCCGGAACAGCGCGTGGTCGTCGACCAGGTAGACCCGGACCGGTTTGGTGTCCGCCATCAGTTGCCGCCCTTCGTGGTCACCGGCGTCCTGGGCATGCCCAGCTGGACCTCGGTGCCCTCGCCGATCGTGGTCTTCAGCTTCACCGAACCACCGTGCCGGTCCATCCTGCCCCGGATCGAGTCGGCCAGCCCGTGCCGGTCCGGGGAGACCGCCGCCGGGTCGAAGCCCTTGCCCCGGTCGCGCACGAACACGGTGACGTTGTCCGGCTCGACCTCGGCGTACACGCTGACCTCCGAGGCGCCCGAGTGCTTGGCGGCGTTCACCGTGGCCTCCCGGGTGGCCTGGACCAGCGCGGCCACGTCCTTGTCCACCGGGCAGTCGCCGACGACGACCGGCCGGACCGAGATGGCGAACGTGTCCTCCACCTCGCCGCACGCCTCGGCGATGGCCTGGGAGAGGGTCGTCGGGCCGGGGGTGCCGTTCGCGATGCCGTAGCCGTCCGGCCCGTACAGCCAGCTGCGCAGCTCACGTTCCTGGCCACGCGCCAGCCGCAGCACCTCGCGCGACGCCTCCGGCTGCTTCTGGATCAGCGCAAGCGTTTGCAACACGGAGTCGTGCAGGTGAGCGGCGATCTCGGCGCGCTCCTCGGTGCGGATCCTGGCGCGCCGCTCGTCCCCGAGGTCACGCATCAGGCGCAGCCACCACGGCACGGTCAGCACGGCCACCCCGACGAGCGTGGCCACCACGGCGGCCAGCGCGAACTGGACCTGGCCGAAGCTGGTGCTGCGCAGCAACACCACGCCGATGCCCGCGGCGACCAGCACCGCACCGGTCAGCACCCGGGTGACGGCCGTCCACCCGCCGCCGCCGATCAGCGCGCCGGACACGCCGGACCGCGCGCCGTCCACCCAGCGGCGGCGCTGCGTGGTGTCCGCCTCGCGCCACACCACGGCCGCGCCGACCAGGGCGATGCCGGCGGGCACTGCGACCCACGTGCTGACCACCCCGGACAGCGAGCCGACCGCGACCGCGAGGCCGATGCCCAGCGCGATCAGGCCGAACGCCTGTTGCCGCTCCTTCTGCGACGGCCGGGCCTGCGCGGCCTCCGCCGTCTCCTGGGGCACGAACATCCACAGCAGCGCGTAGGCCACCAGGCCGGCTCCCGCGCACGCCGCGAGCAGCGCGAACGTGGCGCGCACCCACAGCACGTTGACCGACAGGTGGTCGGCCAGGCCGCTGGCGACCCCGCCGACGACCCTGCCGTCGCGGTGCCTGCGCAGCTGCGGTGTGCCGTCCGGCCGGGCGACCAGCGCGGACGGCCGCCACCGGCGGCTGGGTGTCTTCCCCTCACTCACCTCTACAGGGTCACACGCCGGGGCACCGGAATCATCCGGGATGGCCCGGAACGAACTCCGGGGCGTCTCCGGGGCGTCCCGGATGCCCACGGGTGCCCCCGGCGGCGATGCTGTATCTCGTGAGTGCGACCGAGGGGAACTCGACCATGAACGTCGAGGACACAGTGAAGGACTTCTGGGCGACCCGGCCACGCCGTCCGCGTTCGGGTCGGGTCGTCGCCGGCGTCGCCGCCGGCATCGGCAGGCGCTACGGCATCGATCCGGTGATCGTCCGGGTCGTGCTCGTGGTCAGCGCCATCTACGGGGGAGCGGGCATCCTCGCCTACCTGCTCGGCTGGCTGTTCCTGGCCGCCGAGGACGACGAGGTGTCGCCGTTCGAGGCGATGATCGGCCGGGGCAGGTCGACCATGTCGCGCGGCCTGACGATCGTGTTGTGCATCGCGCTGATCCCGGCGGCCAACTTCGCCGTGTTCGGCGGGCACTTCAGCACCGCCGCGGGGGTGGTCGTGCTGGCCGGGGCGCTCTACCTGCTGCACAGGTCACGGGGGCACCTGGGGCACGTCGACGCAGCGGCCCCCACGACCACATCGACCGTGGGGGGAACCATGACCGACGACGGACCGACCGACCGCGTGCCCACGGACCAGCCGGTGGAGGACGCGATCCCGACCACGCGGACCGAGCCGCCCGCGTGGGACCCGCTGGGCGCGGCCCCGTTCGCCTGGGACCTGCCCGACCCGACGCCTGCCACGCCGGCACCCGCGCCGGCACCGGTACCGCGGCGCAGGCGGTCCCGGACCGGCCTCGCGGTGCTGGGCCTGGTGTTCGTCACCGGTGCCACGCTGATCGCGCTGTCCGGCAGCGGGAGCTGGCTGTCCGGTGCGCACATCGCGGGCCTGCTGACCGCCATCACCGGCGTGGGGCTGATCGTGTCGTCGTTCCTGCACGGCGGGCGGGGCCTGATCACGCTGGCCGTGATCCTCGCGGCAGCCGGGTTCGCGCTGACCGAGACGCACTACGACGGCTGGCACGGCGCTGGCGACACGCACTTCCGGCCGACGCAGATCTCGCAGGTGCGGCCGCTGTACGACCAGTCGGCGGGCAACATCCGGCTGGACCTGACCGGCCTGCCGGCCACCGGTCACGTGCAGACCAAGCTCAACCTGGGCGTCGGCAACATGACGGTGATCGTGCCGCAGGGCGCCGAGGTGCACGCGACCTGCGCGGTGAGCCTGGGCCAGGTGGACTGCCTCGGCCAGCGGGACTCCGGCGCGGGCAACCCGACGGTGACGGCCGTCCAGCAGGCGGCCCCGGG
>DATEPR010000447.1:0-10608 GCA_035273045.1 Pseudonocardiaceae bacterium
CGCCGGATCGTGGTGATCGGTACCGGGTATGTGGGGTTGACCACCGGGGCGTGTCTGGCCTCGCTGGGCCACCGGGTGGTCTGCGCCGACGTGGATGCGGCCAAGATCACCCGGCTGCGCCAAGGCGTGGTGGACATCATGGAACCGGGCCTGCCCGAACTGGTCAACGAAGGCCAACTCGCCGGGCGGCTGTCCTTCGTGGTCGGCGCCCGCACCGCCCTCCACGCGTTGGACGACGGCCCGGAAGTGGTGTTCTTGTGCGTGCCCACCCCAATGGGCGTGGGCGGCCAGGCCGACCTGTCCGCCGTCGAATCAGTCATCACCGAGGTCGGCGCCCTCCTACCCGCGCACAGCGTGGTGGTCAACAAATCCACCGTGCCGGTCGGCACCGCCACCCGCACCGCCCACCTACTAGACCGCCCGGACGTGGCCGTGGTGTCCAACCCGGAATTCCTACGCGAGGGTACGGCGGTGCACGATTTCCTGCACCCGGACCGGATCGTGGTCGGCTCGGCCTCCCAGGACGCCGCCGAACGGGTCGCCTCGCTCTACGCCCGACTGGGCGCGCCCACCGTGCTGACCGACGCGGCCAGCGCCGAACTGGTCAAATACGCCGCCAACTGCTTCCTGGCGATGAAACTGTCCTACATCAACTCCATCACCGAACTGTGCGAACGGCTGGGCGCGGACATCGCCGATGTCACCGAGGCAATGGGCTATGACCGGCGCATCGGCCAATCCTCGATGGCCCCCGGCCCGGGCTGGGGCGGCTCCTGCCTACCCAAGGACACCGAGGCCATGCTGCAGGTGGCCGACTTCGCCGACTACGAGTTCCGGCTGCTCCGCGCCACCATCGACACCAACACCCGACAACGCCAACGCATGGTCGACAAGGTCCGCCAGGCCATCACCGGCCAGCGCGGCGGCTCACTGTCCCACACGAGGATCGCGGTCTGGGGGTTGACCTTCAAAGCCGGCACCGACGACCTGCGCGACTCCCCCGCCCTGGCGGTGTCCGCCCTGCTCAAACAGGCCGGCGCCGACCTGGTCGGCTACGACCCCGCCCTCACCGACCACGCCGCCGACCGACCCGAACTGGCCGCCCTGACCGTGGTGGACGACCCCTACCTGGCCGCCAAGGACGCCGAAGCCATCGTCATCCTCACCGAATGGCCAGAATTCCGCACACTGGACTGGGCCAAGCTGGCCACTGTGGTCGCCCGGCCCATCGTCGTCGACCTGCGCAACCTCCTGGACGCCGACGTGCTGAGTCAGGCCGGATTCTCCTGGACCGGTCTGGGCAGGCGAGCCATGCCGAACTGATCTCACGGGCGGGGCGCGCCGATCGGGTTCGGCACCGGGATGACGCCGCTGTCGACGAGGCCGCGGCTGAGCGGTGTCATGGGTTCACGATCCCGCGCCCCGGTGATGTGGTCGCGGACGAGATCGGCGAAGTCCGGCGTGCCTCGGCCGAGCACCGCGTCGACGGCCTCGCCGTCGGCCAGCATCGTCAGCACCACCTCCGCGGCGCCGAAGACGTCGGCCGGGCTGTCGGCCACCTTGGCGCCGGCAGCCCGCAGCGGACCGGCCCGCTCCATGGTCCGGTTCCAGACCACCAGCGGGGTGCCGGCGCGCGCCAGGTTGAGGGCCATCGGTTGGCCCATCACGCCGAGCCCGATGAATCCCACGGTCATGTCCACCACAGTCCCGCACACCGGCCCGACCAGGACAGGGCCAATTCCGGTGATTGGCCCAAGCCGGCTGGAACGTCCGCTGTGGACAGTTGCTCACACGGCGGCGGTGCCGATCAGCCCTTCCCGCGTGACCAGGCCCACCAACTCGTCCTCGGTCAGCTCCTCGGTGCCGGCGGGCCGCAGCGGCAGCACCAGGTAACGGCACTCGGAGGTGGAGTCCCACACCACGATCTCCACGTTCCCCGGCAGCGTCAGCCCGAACTCGCCGAGCACGGCACGGGGCTCACGGACCACCCGCGACCGGTAGGCCTCGCTCTTGTACCAGGACGGCGACGGTCCCAGCAGGCCGATCGGATAGCACGAGCACAGGGTGCAGACGATGACGTTGTGCTGTCGCGGCGTGTTGGCCACGACCTTGAGCCGCTGCTGCTGGAGCCCGCCGCGCATGGACAGGTCCAGTTCGCTGATCGCGGCGTTGGCGTCGCGCAGCAACCGGGACCGGAAGTCGTCGTCGAGCCACGCGCGGGCCACGATCCGCGCCCCGTTCAGCGGGGAGGC
Organism: Pseudonocardiaceae bacterium; assembly: GCA_035273045.1. GTDB lineage: Bacteria > Actinomycetota > Actinomycetes > Mycobacteriales > Pseudonocardiaceae > DATEPR01. The sequence goes on from DATEPR010000447.1 coordinate 2,253, forward strand.
GCCGGCCAGGTAGCGGGCCAGGATGTCGTCGAGTTCCGGTTCGGCCACCAGACCGGCCTCGATCAGGCGTTCCTCCAGGCGGCGTACCCGTGCCGCGACCGGGGTGCTCGCGTGTGACCCACTCATGCTTCGACCTCCGTCACCGCTTCCAGGTAGGACTGCCACAGGTCCGCGGTCACCCAGTGGGCACCGGCACCCCACAGGTCCCGGGCGGAGAACCGGACCGTGTAGACCGGTTCGACGCGCGGGTCGGGCAGTGCGCGGGCGCGGTCGTCGGCCAGCGGCCACTCCCCCTGCGACTCGACCACCACGCCCTGGTGCCCGCGCAGGTACCGCGGCGCCCGGGTGTGGTGGTCGGGGTCGACGTTGTGCACCCGCACCCGGTCGCCCGGCGCGAAGCGGTCACTCATGGCCGGTGTCAGGCGCGTGCCCGGTCAGTGTCTCGATCGCCGTGAGCCACCGCTCGTAGTAGGAGGCGGCGAGATACCGCTCCGGCGGCATTCGCTCGATCGCGTCCCGGAACTGGTCGACGTTGTAGACCCCGTGCCGGATCAGCGCGGTGTTCAGCGCGTAGACCCGTGCCTCCCAGTCCGCGTGGAAGGCGGGCTCGTCGGCCTCCGCGACGATCTCGCCGAAACCGGTCTGCCCACCGACGTCATTGACCCGGCCCATGCCTGGGACCATAACGACGGCGTCCGGCGTTGTCGACCGCCGGGTACGCTGCGGACTCCGGCCGGCGGAAGGGAGCGCGGTGATCAACGACGACGAACGGATCGCGTTGTTCCTCGACTACGAGAACCTGGCGATCGGCGCACGGAACGGGCTGGGCGTGGCGCCGTTCGACTTCGGCCCGATCGCCGACGCGCTGGCCGAGCGGGGACGTGTCGTGTCCCGGCGGGCCTACGCCGACTGGTCCTTCTTCGACGACGACCGCAGGCTGCTGGCCCGCGCCCAGGTCGAACTGGTGGAGATCCCGCAGCGGATGGGCGGATCGCGGAAGAACGCCGCCGACATCAAGCTGGCCGTCGACGCGATCGAACTGGCCTACGAGCGGGGCTTCATCACGACGTTCGCGATCGGCACCGGTGACTCCGACTTCACTCCTTTGGTGCACAAGCTGCGGGAGATGGACAAGCGGGTGATCGGCATCGGCGTCCAGTCGTCCACCTCGGCGTTGCTGCCGCCGGCGTGCGACGAGTTCCTGTTCTACGACCGCCTGCCCGGTGTCGAGACGGGCGATCCGCGGTCCCGAGGGCGCCGTCCCGCCGAACCGCAGCGGACGCAGCCCAAGCCCGCCGAGGTCAAGCTGGAACCCGACACCGAGCCCGCGCCGAAGCAGGACACCGACGTCAGCGCGCTGGTCGTCAGCACCCTGGCCGGGCTGCAACGGCACGCCGACGGCCCGGTGCTCGCGTCCCGGCTGAAGCGCGCCATCCTCCGCAAGGACCCCACGTTCGACGAGGCGGACCACGGTTTCCGCGGTTTCGGCGAACTGCTGCGGCACCTGGAGAGCCGCCGGGTGGTCGAACTGCGGCCCGGCTCGGCGCAGGGCGATCCCGAGGTGACGATCCCGCAGGACGGGCCGGCCGACGACGACGCCTTCCGGCTGCTGGTGGACGTCGTGCGCCAGGGCCAGGCGAGCGGGACGCGACCGCAGCTGTCCGGGTTGAAGGACCAGTTGCGCAAGCACGAACCGTCGTTCAGCGAGAAGCGCTACGGCTTCAACACGTTCTCGTCGTTCACGAAGGCCGCCCGCGCCCGCGAGCTCGTCACGATGGAGTGGGACGACGAGATCGGCGACTACCGGCTCGGCGTCCCCGACTGAGCCCCCGCACCAGCCGGGGACGCCGAGCCATGATCGCCAGGTTCACCGCTGTTCGTTGGCTGCCATGCGTTCTCGCAGGCTGCGGGGGCGCATGTCGGTCCACACCTGGTCGACGTGGTCCATGCACTCCTGGCGGGTGCCGCGCGTCCCGTCCGGACGCCAGCCCGCGGGCACCTCCTTGTCGGCCGGCCACAGGGAGTACTGCTCCTCGTCGTTGACCAGCACCTGGTAGGTGATGTCGTCGTCGTCCATGGGATTCCTTCCTCTGGTTACGGTGTTTCCTGGACAGCGGTGAGTTCGGTCGCGGCGGGGAAGCCGCGCAGGGTGGAGTTCGCCGTGGCCAGCAGGGTGACGACGGCGATCGCGCCGGCGCAGGAGAGCACGGCGGTGGGACCGGGCAGCGAGCCGACCAGCCAGCCGCCCAGCGCCGGCCCGACCGCCGACGCCAGGCCACCGGTCACGCCCATCACGCCGCCGAGCCGGCCGCGCAGCTCGTCCGGGGTGAACAGGAGCTGGTAGGTGTTGATCGTGGTGTTCGCGGTGGGCGGCAGGAACGCCATCCCGGCGAACAACACGCCCATCACGTAGCCGTTGTCGATGAACACCGCGAGCGGCGTGAGCGCGGTCAGCACCCAGAACACGCCGACGATCGACAGGTACGGCGGCAGCCTGCGGTGCAGGTACGGGGCCACGAGCGCGCCGGCGATGCCGCCGCCGCCGAGCATCGCCGCCATCACGCCGATCTGGCCGGACGGGATGCCGCGCCCGTGGGCCAGCACGATGATGACCAGGTAGTAGGCGCTGAAGAACAGGTTCAGGCTGATCGCGCACAGCATGGTGACGCGCACCGGCGGCTGCCCCCACACCCACTGCAGCCCGCGCAGGATCTCCCGGCCGAGATGTGCCGGCTGCTGGTCCACCGCCGGCTGCCGCCTGGGCAGCCGGACGAACACCAGCGAGACCAGCGCCACCAGGTGGGCGACGGCGTCGAACAGGAACGGCACCAACCGGCCCAGCGCGAACAGGAAGCCGCCGACCGCGGTGCCGGACAGCTGGCCGGCACTGGTCCGGGCGGCGTTCATCGCGACCGCGGACGCCACGTGCTCGGTCCGCACCAGCCGCGGCAGGCTCGCCTCCTCGGCCGGCTCGTACAAGGCTCGGCTCACTCCCAGCACGGCCGCGACCACGACGAGCTGCGCGACGCTCGCCCGGCCCCACCACAGCGCGACCACCACGCTGGCGGCGGTCACCACCTGCACCGCCTCGCAGGCGAGCATGATCCGCTTGCGGTCCCAGCGGTCCACCAGCGCCCCGGCGGGCAGGCCAGCGGCCAGTTGGGCGATCGCGATCGCGCCGAGCACCAGGCCGGACTGCACCGCGGAACCGGTCAGCGACAGCACCAGCAGCGGGAAGACGATCACCGTGGTGCTCAGCCCGGCCTCGGAGCACACCTGGCCGGCCCACAGCAGCCGGTAGTCGCGGTTGTGCACCAGTGACGTCATGTGCGGTCACCTCCGCAGTCCGCCGCGATGCCGCGCAGCGCCTCGGTGAACTCGCCGGCCACTCGGCGCACGGTGGCGCGGTGGTGCCGGTCCGGTCGGTAGTACCAGGTGAACTCCAGCCGGCCGTCCCGGACGCCGCCGACCACCTCCAGCGGGTAGGCCGGCTCGTTCGCCGGGTCCTGCTCGTGGCCGGCCGGGGGCAGTGTCCGCCGGTACAGGCCGGCGCCGAACGTGCCGTCGCCCTGGCCGAGGTAGTTGAACGCCAGTTGCGGCCGGTCCCGGCAGAGTTCGCCGGACCGCAGGTAGCGCAGGGCGCTGTAGCCGAATCCGTTGCGTGGCACGGTCCGCAGCCGGCGCCGGACCGCCTTGACCAGGTCCCGCCAGTCCGCGGCCGGGTCGACGTCCAACGTCACCGGGAACAGCGTGGTGAACCAGCCGACCGTGCGGGACAGGTCGACGTCGTCGAACAGGTCCTCGCGGCCGTGGCCCTCCAGGTCGACGGACACGGCGGGCTCGCCGGTCCACCGGGTGACCGCCCACGCGAGCGCGGCGAGCAGTACGTCGTTGATCCGGGTCCGGTACGCGCCGGGTGCCCGGCGCAGCAGGGCATCCGTGTCCGCCTCGTCGACGGTGACCACGACCTGCTCCGGGCAGTGGTCGGCGCGGCCGGTCCGCTCGGTCGGCAGGTGGCAGCCGGGCAGTTCACGCGACCAGTGGTCACGTTCGCCGTCCAGCTCACCGTCACCGACGAAGTCGAGCAACCGGTGCGCCCAGTCGCGGAACGACGTCGTCTTCGGCCCGAGGTCGACCACTTCCCCGGCCACGGCCTGCCGGTAGGCGCGGTCCAGGTCGTCGAGCAGGATGTCCCACGACACCGCGTCCACCACCAGGTGGTGTGTCACGAGCAGCAGCCGCGCCGGTTCACCGTCGAACAGCACGGCCCGCAGCAGCGGCGGCCGGGCCAGGTCGAAGCTCGCGTGCGTCTCGTCGGCGACCCGCTCGACGTCCGATGTGGACACTACGCGCAGCTCGGTGTCGGCGGCGGCGGCGTTCTCCTGCCGCCACCGGCCGGCCACGCGGGTGAACCGCATCCGCAGCGCGTCGTGGTGCGCGACGATCGCGGCCACCGCGGTGCGCAGCGCGTCCCGGTCGGGCGGGCCGGCCAGTTCCACGAACACGGACTGGTTGAAATGCGCCGGGTTGGCCGGCTCCGCGTCCAGGAACCAGTGCTGGATCGGGGTCAGCGGCACGTCACCGCTCACCGCGCCGCGCTCGCCGGCACCGGTCGCCACCGGAGTGGCCACGCCCGCGAGTTCGGCGACCGTCTGGTGGCCGAACAGGTCCTTGGTCCGCAGCGCCAGCCCAGCCTGCCGGGCCCGGTGCACCACCTGGATGCTCAGGATGGAGTCGCCGCCGAGGGTGAAGAAGTTGTCCCTGGCGCCGACCCGGTCCAGGCCGAGCACGTCGGCCCAGATGCCGGCCAGCGCGACTTCGACCGGGCCGTCCGGCGCGACGTACAGCTCCTGTTCGGGTTGGTTCGGCTCGGGCAGTGCTTGCCGGTCGAGCTTCCCGTTCGGGGTGACCGGCAGCGCGGCCAGCGGCACGAACGCCGAGGGCACCAGGTGGTCGGGCAGCGAGGCGGCCAGGAACTCGCGCAGCTCGGGCGGGACGTCCGGCACGACGTAGCCGACCAGCCGTCCGTCCTTGGCCACCACGGCCGCGTCGGTCACGGCAGGGTGCGCCCGCACGGCGGCGGCCACCTCGCCGGGCTCGACCCGGAAGCCGCGGATCTTGACCTGGTCGTCGACTCGACCCCGGCACCGGAGTTCGCCGTCGGAGCCGCGTACGACCAGGTCGCCCGTGCGGTACATGCGGTCGCCGGGCGCGCCGAACGGGCAGGCGACGAACCGGTCGGCCGTCAGGCCGGGGCGGCCGTGATAGCCGCGGGCCAGGCCGTCGCCGGCGACGTACAGTTCCCCGGGCACGCCCGCGGGAACCGGGTTGAGTGCCGGGTCCAGCACGTGCAGCCGGGTGTTCCAGATCGGACCGCCGACCGGCACCGGGCCGGTACCGACCGGGGCGTCCGGCGTGATCCGGTACTCCATACAGCCGACCGTCGCCTCGGTCGGCCCGTACTCGTTGATCACTGTCGTGTGTGGACTGCCGTGGCGCCAGCGGTCGAGGGTGTCGCCGAGCAGTTGCTCGCCGCCGACCACCAGATCCACCGGCTTGCCGGCGAGCACGGCCAGGTGGGTGGGTGTCGCCTTGAGGAAGGTGCACGGTAAGGGTTCCAGCACGTCGGCGACCGCCACCTGACCACCGGCCAGCAGCGGACCGAACAGCGTGGTCACGGTCAGGTCGAACGACGGCGACGAGTGCAGCACCGCCGTGCCGGCCAGCCCCGGATAGGCGGCCACCGCCCAGCGCAGGTAGTTGGCCGCGGCGCGGTGGCTGACCACGACACCCTTCGGGGTGCCGGTCGATCCGGACGTGTAGATGACGTACGCCGGGTGGTCCGGCGACACGGTCACGTCCGGCCTGGTGTCGGGGAATCCGTCGGCCGCCACGTCGTCCACGACGCACACCGGGTCGGCGTCGTCGAGCAGGTACGCGATCCGGTCGGCCGGGTAGTCCGGGTCGATCGGGACGTACGCGGCGCCGGACTTGAGCACCGCCAGCAGCGCCACCAGCAGGTCCGCCGAGCCCGGCAACCGGACGGCGACCCGCGTCTCCGGACCGGCTCCGGCCTCGATCAGCTTGTGCGCCAATCGGTTGGACCGGACGTCGAGCTCGGCGTAGCTGAGCGTCGTCGCCCCGTCGGACACCGCGACGCCGTCGGTCGACCAGCGCACCAGGTCGGGCAGCAGCGCGTCCGGCAGCGGGTGCGAGCGGGCCAGGCACGTCACCTGGGCGTCGGGCGCGACCAGCGGCAGTTCGCCCGCCGGCCGGTCCGGTGCGGCGGCGACGGCGCCGAGCAGGTGGCACAGCCAGCCGGTCACCCGCTCGATGGTGCCGGCGTCGAACAGGGCGGTGCTGTAGTTGATCGCGCCCCGCAGCGCTCCGTCGTGCTCGTCGAACTGGATGAACAGGTCGAAGTTCGCCGAGTCCGAGGGCAGCGCCAGCTCTCCGCCGAGCAGGTCGCCACCCGCCGGCTCACCGGTGTTCTGTAGCGCCACCATGACCTGGAACAGCGGGGTTCGGCTGGTGTCCCGCACCGGCGCGACCGCGTCGACCACCCGCTCGAACGGCACGTCCTGGTGCGCGAAGGCGTCCAGTACCGTGTCCCGGACCTCGCCGAGCAGTTCCCGGAACGAGTGCCGCAGCCGGACCGTGGATCGCAGCACCAGTGTGTTGACGAAGAATCCGACCACGTTCCGCAGTTCGGCGCGGTCACGGCCGGCCGTGACGGTGCCGACGGTGATGTCGTCCTGCCCGCACCACCGGGCGAGCAGGAGCTGGCAGGCCGCGACCAGCGTCATGAACAGGGTGCCGTCCTGGTCGTGCGCCAGTTCGCGCAGCGCAGCCGTGGGGCCGGCCGGAATTTCGAAGCCGACCCAGTCGCCCTCGGTGCTCCGCGTCGGCGGGCGCGGCCGGTCGGTGGGCAGGTCCAGGGCGCCGGCGCCGGCCAGCCGGTCCCGCCAGTACGTCAACTCGTCGTCCAGCGCCGGGCCGTCCAGCGCGTCCCGTTGCCAGACGGCGAAGTCGGCGTACTGGATGGGCAGTTCCGGCAGTCCGGGATCGGCGCCCTTGACGTACGCGGTGTAGAGCGCGTCGAGGTCGTGCGCGAGCACGCCGGTCGACCAGCCGTCGGTGACGATGTGGTGCAGCACCAGCAGCAGCACGTGCTCCTCGCCACGGCGGAACAGCCGGACCCGCAGCGGCGGCCCGATCCGCAGGTCGAACGGCTGGCGCAGCTCCCGCTCCAGCAGTGCCTCGTCGAAGTCGGCCACCGGCAGGTCGACCTGGTACGGCTCGTGCACGATCTGCACACCCTGGCCGTCCACCGCCTCGAACGTGGTCCGCAGCGGCTCGTGCCTGGCCACCAGCGCGTTCAGCGCCCGGCGCAGCGCGCACACGTCCAGTTCGCCGCGCAGCAGCCAGGCCGCCGGCGACAGGTACTCGGTCGTGCCGGGCTCGAACTCGTCGAGGAACCACAGCCGCCGTTGCGCGAACGACAGCGGCAGCGGCCCGTCCCTGCGCACCCGCGCGATGGGTCGCTCGGCGGTGTGCTCGGCCAGGCCGGCGGCGAACCGGGCGAGCGTCGGCGTGGTGAACACGGCCCGGGGTGACACGTCGACGCCGAACTCCGCACGCACCCGCGACGTGACTCGCATGCTCAGGATCGAGTCGCCGCCGAGACCGAAGAAGTTGTCCTCGGCACCGACCCGCTCCACGCCCAGCACGTCCGCCCAGATCGCGGCGAGTCTCCGCTCGGCCGCGGTCCTGGGCGGCACGTACTCGGTGCCGTCCGCCCGGCCGTCGGGCATGGGCAGTGCCCGCCGGTCGAGCTTTCCGTGCCGGGTCAACGGCAACCGGTCCAGCACGACGAACGCGGCCGGCACCAGATAGTCGGGCAACGTCTCGGCCAGTGCGTCCCGCAGCCGCGCCGGATCCGGCACCGTACCGGTCACGTACGCCACCAGCCGCCCGTCCCGGGCGACGACCGCGGCCTGCGCCACACCGGGCAGTCCGAGCAGCGCGGCCTCGATCTCGCCGGGTTCGACCCGGAAGCCGCGGATCTTGACCTGCTCGTCCAGCCGCCCCAGGTACTCCAGCGCACCGTCGACGGTCCACCGAACCCGGTCCCCGGTGCGGTACATCCGCTCCCCCGGACGCCCGAACGGATCGGCCACGAACCGATCCGCCGTCAGACCAGGACGGTTGAGATAACCCCGCGCCAACTGCGGCCCGGCGAGGAACAACTCACCCGGCACCCCGACCGGCAGCGGGCGTAGTGCTGGGTCCAGCACACGCGCGACCAGGTTCCCCAACGGCCGGCCGATCACCGGCCGCTCCCCCACAATACGCG
>DATEPR010000448.1:0-21227 GCA_035273045.1 Pseudonocardiaceae bacterium
CGCCCAGCCGGATCGGGGTGAGCGAGTGCTGCCGGATCTCCTCGCCGCACTCCGCGCACACGGTCCGCACCTGGAGTTCGGCGCCGCAGTCGTGCCGCCACACCGCGGGCGGCTCGCCTTCGGTGACGTACCGGTCGCCCCACTGCATGAGGGTGAGCAGCACGCCGCTCAGTGCCCGGCCGGCCTCGGTGAGCACGTACTCGTAGCGCGGCGGGTGCGCCTCGTACTGCCGGCGCTCCAGCACGCCGGCCGCCTCCAGGCCGCGCAGCCGGGTGGTGAGGATGTCCCTGCTGGCGCCGGTGTTGCGGGCGATCTGGTCGAACCGGTGTACGCCCAGCATCACCTCGCGCAGCGCGAGCAGGCTCCAGCGTTCGCCGATCACCGCCAGGGCGTTGGCGATCGAGCACTCCCGTCCCCGCACGGCGCACCTCCCAGTGAGTCTTGAATTCCAACTCTATCAGCCGCCAACTCTCTACAAAACCTTGACGAGAACCAGTAGACAAGTAGAAGATTGGGTGGTGACCGCTGAGCACGTGTCCTTCGACGCGCACCCCGACACGTACCGGCACTGGCGGCTGCGGCTGGACGGCGAGATCGCCTGGCTGGTGCTGGACGTCGACGAGCAGGGTGGCCTGGTCCCGGGCTACGAGCTGAAGCTCAACTCCTACGACCTCGGCGTGGACATCGAGCTGTACGACGCCACCCAGCGCCTGCGGTTCGAGCACCCCGAGGTGCGGGCGGTGGTGGTCACCAGCGGCAAGGACAAGGTGTTCAGCGCGGGCGCGAACATCCGGATGCTGGCCGGCTCCCCGCACGAGTGGAAGGTGAACTTCTGCAAGTTCACCAACGAGACACGCAACGGCATGGAGGACGCCGCGGAGCATTCCGGACAGTCCTACCTGGCCGCGGTGAACGGCTCCTGCGCCGGCGGCGGCTACGAACTGGCCCTGGCGTGCCAGCACATCCTGCTGGTGGACGACAATTCGTCCGCCGTGTCGCTGCCCGAGGTGTCCCTGCTGGGCGTGCTGCCCGGCACCGGCGGCCTGACCCGCCTGGTGGAGAAGCGGCACGTGCGCAAGGACCGGGCCGACGTGTTCGCCACCCGCTCCGACGGCCTCAAGGGCCGCACCGCGATGGAGTGGAGACTGGTGGACGAGACCGCGCCGCCCAGCCGGTTCGCGGACGCCGCACTGGAGCGGGCGAAGGCGCTCGCCGAGACGTCGAACCGGCCCGCGGACGCCACCGGTGTGGAACTCACGCCGCTGCGCCGCGAGGTCACCGACGACGGCCTCACCTACGACCACGTGACCGCCACCTACGACCGGTCCCAGGGCGCGGTCACCGTCACCGTGCACGGCCCGGCCGAACCACCGGACGGCAACCGCACCGCGGACTGCTGGCCACTCGCCGTCACCAGGGAACTGGAGGACGTGATCCTGCGGCTGCGCACCAACGAGCCGACCCTGGGCACCTGGCTCATCACCACTCGCGGCGACCACGACGCGGTGCTGGCGCACGAGCGGTGGGTGCTGTCCGACGACGACTGGCTGGCCCGCGAGGTCCGGCACTACTACAAGCGCACGCTGAAACGGCTGGACGTCACCAGCCGCAGCCTCATCGCGCTGATCGAACCGGGCAGCTGTTTCGCCGGAATGCTCGCCGAACTCGCCTTCGCCTGCGACCGCCAGTACATGTTGGACGGTCCACCGGTGGACGACGAGGACAGCGACGAGCGGGCCGCGCTCACCCTGACCCAGGCCAACTTCGGCGTGTTCCCGATGGGCAACGGCCTGTCCCGCCTGGAATCCCGGTTCTACGGCTCACCGGACGACCTGGCCGCCGTCAAGGCCACCACCTACGACGCTGCCGAGGCGCTGGCGGCCGGGCTGGTCACCGACGCGCCGGACGACATCGACTGGCCGGACGAGATCCGGATCGTGATCGAGGGCCGGGCGGCGCTCAGCCCGGACGCGTGCACCGGCATGGAGGCCAACCACCGCTTCGTCGGCCCGGAGACCATGGAAACCAAGATCTTCGGCCGGCTGTCCGCATGGCAGAACTGGATCTTCACCCGGCCCAACGCGTCCGGACCGGACGGTGCGCTGCGCCGCTACGGCTCCGGGCAGAAGGCCGTCTTCGACCGGAAGCGGGTGTGAGGAATGACCTCCTCGATCAACTACGAGGACAAGATCCCGAACAACGTCGACCTGTCCAGTGACCGCCGGCTGCAACGGGCCCTGGAGGGCTGGCAGCCCAAGTTCATGAACTGGTGGGCCGAGATGGGCCCGGCGCTGGAGACGCACGACGTCTACCTGCGCACCGCGGTCGCCGTCGGCCGCGAGGGCTGGGCGCATTTCGGTCACGTCAACGTGCCCGACTACCGCTGGGGCATCTTCCTCGCCGAGCGTGACCCGGACCGCAGGATCGGCTTCGGCGAGCACCAGGGCGAACCGGTGTGGCAGCAGGTGCCCGGCGAGTACCGGGCCGACCTGCAACGGCTCATCGTGATCCAGGGGGACACCGAGCCGGCGTCGGTGGAGCAGCAGAAGCTGCTCGGCCTGACCGCGCCCAGCCTGTACGACCTGCGCAACCTGTTCCAGGTCAACGTCGAGGAGGGCCGGCACCTCTGGGCGATGGTCTACCTGCTGCACGCCTACTTCGGCCGGGAGGGCCGCGAGGAGGCCGAGGCGCTGCTGTTCCGCAACTCGGGCAGCCCGGACACGCCCCGCATCCTGGGCGCCTTCAACGAGCAGACCGCCGACTGGCTGGCGTTCTTCATGTTCACCTACTTCACCGACCGGGACGGCAAGTACCAGTTGGGCACCCTGAAGGAGTCGGCGTTCGACCCGCTGTCGCGCACCTGCGAGTTCATGCTCAAGGAGGAGGCGCACCACATGTTCGTCGGCACGACGGGCGTCGACCGGGTGGTGGAACGCAGCGCACAGCTCATCAACGAGCACGACACCTACGACATCGGCTCGCACGGCGGCATCCCGCTGGCGATCATCCAGAAGTACCTGAACTTCCACTACACCGTGTCGCTGGACCTGTTCGGCGGCGAGACGTCCACCAACGCCGCCAACTACTACACGGCGGGGCTCAAGGGCCGCTGGCAGGAGGGCCGCCGGGCCGACGACCACAAGCTCACCGAGGACAGCACGACGCTGGACCGGCCCGGCGACGACGGCACCTGGCGGCAGGAGGAGGTCTCCGCGCTGCTGGCGCTCAACCTCGACCTGCGCGGCGAGTACATGTCGGACTGCCAGAGCGGCGTGAACCGGTGGAACAAGATCCTGGCCGAACACGGCATCGAATTCCGATTCGCCCTGCCGCATCCCGGTTTCAACAGGGCGGTCGGCATGTACGCGCCGTTCCACGTGACGCCGGAGGGCACCATCGTCGACGAGGCGACCTGGGAGCGAGGCCGCGACTCGTGGCTGCCCACCGACGAGGACCTGACATTCGTCCGGTCACTGATGCGTCCGGTGTACGAGAGGGGCAAGATAGCGAGCTGGGTGGCCCCGCCGCGCAACGGCATCAACGGCCAGCCGTTCGACTACGAGTACGTTCACCTGGCCTGACGAGGCGGCGCACATGGTCACCGTGGATCACCAGCCGTTCAACGCATCCGACTATCTGGTGGACCGGCACGTCCGGGAGGGCAGGGGTGGTCGGACTGCCGTGCTGGCCGGTGACCGGGTCCTGACCTACGCCGAACTGGCCGACGAGATCCACCGCGTGGCCGCCGGCCTGCGCTCGCTGGGCGTGCGGCCGGAGGAACGGATCCTGTACTGCATGGCCGACGGCGTGGAGCTGCTGTCCGCCATCCTGGCCGCGATGCGGATCGGTGCCGTGCCGGTGCCGGTGTCCACGATGGTCACCGGTGCCGAGCTGGGCGCGGTGCTGGCCGACTGCCGGGCGCGGGTGTTCTGCGTGTCGGCGGAGTTCGCGCCGGCCGCGTCAGTGGCGCTGGGGACCGCGCCCGAGGTCGAGCACGTCGTGCTGGACGGCGACGGTGACCTCGCCACCGGTTCCGGTGTGGTGGCGCACGGGTGGGCCGAACTGCGGTCGGCCGGGACCGCCGAGCCGTACCGGACGTGGCCGGACTCACCGTCGCTGTGGCTGTACACGTCGGGCACCACGGGCCGGCCCAAGGGCGCGATGCACCGGCACGAGAGCATCCGCCAGGTCGTGGAGACCTACGCCACCGGTGTGCTGGGCATCCGGCCGGACGACCGCTGCCTGTCCGTGGCGAAACTGTTCTTCGCCTACGGCATCGGCAATTCCTGCTTCTTCCCGCTCGCCGTCGGCGCCACCACGGTGCTGGAGCGGGCCAGGCCGACGCCCGCCGTGATCGCGGCGACGGCGAAGGCGACGTCACCGACGCTGTTCTACGCGGTGCCCACCTTCTACGCCGCCCTGCTGGGCAGTGACATCCCGGACGACACGTTCGCGTCGGTGCGCCAGGGCGTGTCCGCGGGGGAGCCGCTGCCGCCGGTGATCGCGTCTCGCTTCCAGCACCGGTTCGGCGTGGAGATCCTGGACGGCATCGGGTCCACCGAGGCGTTGCACATCTTCCTGTCCAACCGGCCGGGGCGGGTGCGGGCCGGGTCGTCCGGCACGCCCGTGCCCGGATACGAGGTGCAGATCCGCGACGACGACGGCGTGGTCATCACGGAGACCGGCAAGCCCGGCCACCTCTACCTGAACGGCCCGTCCACGGCCACCGGCTACTGGTGCCGCAACGACGCCACCCGGCTGGTGTTCCAGGGCGAGTGGTTGCGCACCGGTGACACCTACGTGCGCAACGACGACGGCACGTACAGCTGTCTCGGCCGGTCCGACGACATGCTGAAGGCGGGCGGCATCTGGGTGTCACCGGCCGAGGTCGAGCAGCGGCTGCTGGAGCACCCGGACGTGGCCGAGGTCGCCGTGGTGGCGGCACGCGACGAGTTGGGCCTGGACAAGCCGGTGGCGTGCGTGGTGCCGGTGCCCGGGCGGACCGTGGACGCGGACGCGCTGGTCGCCTGGTGCCGTGAGGGACTTGCCGCGTTCAAGCGGCCGAGGCTGGTGGTCGCCGTGGCCGAACTGCCCAAGACCGCGACCGGCAAGATCCGCCGCAACGTGCTGCGCGACCAGGTGAAGGACGTGCTGCTGGCGCCGGAACCGGCCGCCGGCTGAGGGGAGAGCGATGCTGGACGGCCGGCCGCTGGTCGACGCGCACCTGCACGTGCCGCGGCTGTCGACGGTGAAGCCGGCCTGGCTGGACTGGGCGGAGCGGTTCTCCGGCCCGCACGACTGGCGGTCCGTGTTCGACTCGGAAGGCGATCCGGTGCCGGCCCGGCTGGACGCGCTGCTGGACGCGGAGGGTGTCGACCGGGCGTTGCTGTTCTGCGAGTACAGTCCGCGGGCCACCGGCATTCAGCCGATCGAGGACAACCTGCCGATCCTGGAGCACAACCCGACCCGCTACCGGCTGGTGGCCAACGTCAACCCGCACCTGCACCATCCGCTGGAGTCCGAAGTGGAGCGTCAACTGGACCTGGGCGCGGTGGCGTTGAAGGTGCATCCGGTGCACGGCGGGTTCTCGCCCGCGGACAAGGAACTGTATGCGGCGTACCGGGTGTGCGCCGAGCGTGGCGTGCCGGTGATCCTGCACTCCGGCACGTCGTTCTTCCCGGGCGCGCGGGACCGGTTCGGCGACCCGGCGCTGCTGCTGGACGTGATCGAGGACTTCCCTCGGGTGCAGTTCGTGTTCGCGCACGGCGGCCGGGGCTGGTGGTACGACACGGCGGCGTTCCTGGCGCTGGGCAAGCCGAACGTGTGGCTGGACCTGGCCGGTCTGCCGCCGTCCCGGCTGCCCGGCTACTACGCGCGGTTCGACCTGAACCGGCTGGCCGGCCGCTGGCTGTTCGGCACCGACTGGCCCGGCGTACCCGGTCCCGGCCGCAACGCCAGGGACCTGGCCGGCATCGGCCTGCCCGAGGACGTGCTGCGCGGCGTACTCGCCGGCAACGCGGCGAAACTGTTCCCCGGCCTGGACATCTAGCCTCGGGCGGCGAGCTCCCGCCACCGCCGGGTCGCGCCGGGTTGCCAGCGTGCGTGCCGCTCGGCGAACAGTTCGGCCGCGCGGGCGCCGATCCACTGGTCCGGCAGCAACTGCCTGGGCAGTTGCGGGTCGAGGAACGGGAACCGCCGCCACTCGTGCACCAGCCGGGTCTGTGCCCGAAGCACGCCGTCCGGCGACTCGGGGGCCAGGCCGGCGAACTCGGCGATGAAGCGCTCGTAGCAGCCGGCGACCTCGGCCAGGTCCCACGCGGCCTCGACCATGCCGGCCTGCTCGCCGAGCGCCCCGTAGCGGCCCACGAACGACATCGCCTTCGTGGGCAGCGCCAGTTCGACGAGGATGCGGTGGGCGTCCGACTCGGCGTCGGTGCGCGGCGAGATCCACACGCCGGGCGTCGGCGTGCCGAATCCGGCCCAGGTCAGCCTGGTGCGCAGCCGGTGCCGCAGGTCGCGCAGCGACTCGGGTACCGACACCAGGAGCATCAGCCACTGGCCGTCCCAGTCCTGGCCGTTCGTGCCGAACGAGTAGATCCGCGCCGCGCCGGTCTCCAGCAGCCCTTTGCCCTGCGGGGTGAGGTGCCAGCGCACCCGCCGGCCGACCCGTTCCGACTTCAGCCAGCCCTCGGCGGCGGTCCTGGCCAGGGCCTGGCGGGCCGACTTCTCCTCGACGCCCAGCAGGGCGAGCGCGTCGACCAGGGTCGCCGTCCACACCGGCTGGTCACCGGGCAGCACGAACTCGCCCAGGACGGTCATCAGCAGCGAGCGGGCGCTGCCACCGGACAGTTCACGGCGGCGGCTGAGGGTCGGTCCCGCGGCCGGTTCCAAGCGCGCCTCCACCGTCGTCCTACGGAATCGTGCCGTCTCGTCAGTCGAGTGTAGACCGACGGTCAGTCGCCGGGAAACGCCGCACCACAGTTCGGGCAGGTCACCGGGTTGGCCTGCTCGCTGAACCGGCCGCACTCCGGGCACACCTGCCCGACCCAGCAGGCCGGATCACCGCCCTCCGTCAGGTAGGCGGGGCGTTCGTCCTGGGACGGTTCGGTCGGCTCCTCGGTCACGGCTTGCGCGCCACCCCACCGACCATCCAGGTCACCGGCGACAGGTCGGGCGTGTCGTCGCCGCGCCAGTCCCGCACGTACACCAGTCCGGGCTCGACCATCTCCAGCCCGTCGAAGAACGCCCTGACCTGCGCCTTGGACCGCCGCGCGTCACCGTCCGGGCGCAGGAAGCTGCGGTAGACCTCCTGGGCGGCGGTCAGCGCCTCCGGTTCGTCGTCGGACACCACGTGCGAGATGGCCAGGTAGCTGCCCGGCGCCATCGCGTCCCGCAGTGTCGCCACCACGTCGTACGGCCGGTCCGACTCGGTCACGAAGTAGAGGATGCCGACCATCAGGATCGCCACCGGCCGGTCCAGGTCGATCAACCCGAGCAGCCGCGAATCGGTGAGAATGCTCGTGGGCCGGCACAGGTCACCGTCGACCACGATGGTGTTCGGGTTCTCCGCGAGCAGCGCGCGGGCGTGCGCCAGGACGACCGGGTCGTTGTCCACATAGACCACGCGGGCGTCCGGTGCGACCGACTGCGCGACCTGGTGCACGTTGTTCTGCGTCGGCAGGCCGGTGCCGATGTCGATGAACTGGCGAATGCCCTGTTCGGCCAGGTAGCGGACGACCCGGCCGAGAAACGCTCTGTTCTGTGCCGCCATGGTCGCCACTTCCGGCACGGCGGCGCGCACCTGCTCCGCGACCTCCCGGTCGCAGGCGAAATTGTCCTTGCCGCCGAGGAAGTAGTCATAGACACGGGCGATGCTGGGCCGGCTCGTGTCGACGCCGGCCGGTATCCGCGTTGCCATGTCAGCCACGATCTGCCTCCCCACGGTCAAGGCTTGATCGTAGCGGGGTGGTCAGGCGATCGCTGGCACCGATCTCCGGCGGACTCCGTCAGGCGGACGCCGTCAGCCAGGTGGCGCGGCCGGGCCGGGTGGGCACCCAGCAGCCGCGCGGATCGGCCGCCGGCACGGCCCGACCGTCCGGATCGGGCAGTGCGATCATCGCGTCGAGCACGTCGACGGCGGTCCCGGTGGTCCGCCACAACACCGAACGCGGCGCGAGGATGTCCGGTTCGGCGGCGGACATCCGGGCGGCGTCGGCGGCCTGCTCGCCGTAGATCTGGACGACGTCGATCACGCCGTGGTGGGTGCGGACGCCGGTCACGGCGACCACGTGACCACAGTGGTTGCGTGGGTGGACGAAGCGGAAGCCGCTCGCCATGAGCTTCCGCAACCGTGCGGTGATGTCGCGCATAGCAGCCCCTGACGTGCGATGGAGGTCAGCTCGTCCGGTGGGTCTTCGCCCAGGTCACGAAGGCGGCCAGCCCGGCTCGCGGGTAGACGAGGAACGGTCCGGCCGGCTGCCAGGAGTCCCGGACCGCGATCCGTGACCCGGCCAGCGGAGCCAGTTCGACGCAGTTGCCCATGGCGCCGCTGTGTCTGCTCTTACGCCAGGACAGGTTGGACCATGAGGCGGCAGTCATGCGGTCGCTCATCGCGGGATCCACCTCCTGCACGTGTGGGTGACAGCGTGAGGCGACCCTAGCATGAAACGCACGTGCAGATGCACGTGCATTTGATCTCAATCGAGCGAGTCGTAGATCTTCGCCAGCCGGTCCCGGCTCTCGTCCGGCGTCTCCGCTTCCACCGTGAGCCGCTGCACGACCTTGGCGTACGCCTCGACCTCATCCGGTTTGTCCAGGTACAGGGCGCCGCAGAGGTGTTCCAGGTAGACGATGTCCGGCAGTTCCGGTTCGGCGAACCGCAGCACCGTGAACGAACCCTCGGCGGCCGAGCCGCCGGAGTGGAACGGCACCACCTGCAGCGACACGTTCGGCTGGGTGGTCACGTCCAGCAGGTAGCCGAGCTGCTCGCGCAGCACCTCGGTCCCGCCGACCGCGCGATGCAGGACCGATTCGTCGACCACCGCCCACAACCGACACCCCCGCGGATCGGTCACCGTCCGCTGCCGCCCCATCCGCAGCCCGACCCGCCGCTCGATCTCGGACTCCGGCGCGTCCGGCAGTCCACGACGGACCACGGCGTGCGCGTAGTTGCGGGTCTGCACCAGCCCGGGCACGAACGCGATCTCGTAGGTCTGGATGCGGGACGCGGACTCCTCAAGGCCTACGTAGTCCTGGAACCAGCGGGGGAGCAGGTCCTGGTAGCTGTGCCACCAGCCCGGCTGATTGGACGCTCGAACCAGATCGAGAAATGCCTCGCGCTCGTATTCGTCGGTGACGCCGTAGAGGGCGAGCAGATCGGCGACGTCCCGTTCCTTCAGGCTGACCCGGCCGAGTTCCAAGCGGCTGATCTTGGATTCCGAACCGCGAATGGCGTCCCCGGCCTGCTCACGGGAGATGTTCCCCCGTTCCCGCAACCGCCGAAGTTGGCCGCCCAGAACCATGCGCCGGGCCGTCGGACCAGCAGCCGACCCCTCCGTGGCCACGCCAACCTCCAACCATGACAACCCGCGCGCCACGGCACGTTACACGCTCGTGTCGGGACTGACACCACCACGGCCGTGGAAAGGTGACCGTGAGTGAGAATTGTGGCGGCGGGTGGGTGGCTGGTCGGTTTTAGCCGGTTTTGGCGAACTGATCGCATTTTTGATCTTGGCGTGCAATCGGCCTAGTTCGGCATTGCCTTCCGGCGGCCGCAGGACGCGGCTCGCCAACCGAATCGGCTCTGCCGGGCTCCGCTGGCGGTGCCAGCGTTGGCCCGGCAGGCGGCGGTGGCGGCCTGGGCTCGGGCACGCCCGGTTGGCTGCTTTGTGTTGTGGCACGCGGGTTTGGATGCGGCCGGTGCCGGTGTGGGCCTGGCGGCGGTTGTGGCTGGGCAGGTTCGGGCGGTCCGCTGGTATGGCTGTTGGCCGCATGTGTCGCGGCGGGCAGCGATGTATTCGGCCGCTGCCAGAGGGCGTCGGTGTGGGCTTGCCGGGCGGCCAGCGCTCTCACGAGTGTGCCGGGTTGATTGCTTGTGTTGTGACGGGCGGCGATGGGTGCTGCTGGCGGGTGCCGGTGTGGCGTGCTGGGCGGGCTGTGATCGCGGTGAGCGGGGCTGTTCGCGCGGGCATGGCTGGTCGGCTGCCTCTGGTGCGGCTGACAGCGTCGGTGGGCCAGGTCCGGCTGGTCCGCGCTCGCGCCGGTTCAGCCGGGCAGGCCGAAATCGGGCAGCCCGATCCTGGTTGGCCGCTTCCCTTGCCGCAGCAGGCTTCCGTGGCCCGGTCAGCGGATCGCCGACAGCTTCCGGTAGGGCATCACCTCGTCCACCAAGCCGTACGCCTTGGCCTCCTCCGCCGTGAACACCTTGTCCCGCTCGATGTCCCGCCGAATCTCCTCCACCTCCTTCCCGGTATGCCGAGCCAGCGTCGTCTCCAACTGCCGCCGCACCCGTTGTATCTCCGCCGACTGGATCTCCAGGTCGGACGTCTGCCCGCGTACCGCCTCCATCGCCGGTTGATGGATCAGCACCCGCGCGTTGGGTAACGCGAACCGCTTGCCCGGTGCCCCCGCCGCCAGCAGCACCGCCGCCGCGGACGCCGCCTGGCCCAGGCACACCGTCTCGATGTCCGGCCGCACGTAGTTCATCGTGTCGTAGATGGCCATCAGCGACGTGTCGGCTCCTCCCGGCGAGTTGATGTACAGGTGGATGTCGCGGTCCGGGTCGTCACCCTCCAGCCACAGCATCTGCGCCATGATGTCGTTGGCCGCCGCGTCGTCCACCTGCGTGCCGAGGAAGATCACACGTTCCGAGTACAGCTTGCTGTACGGGTCGGACTCCCGCATACCGTAGCTGGTCCGTTCGACCATCGACGGCAGGACTCTGCGTTCAGACATGCTGTGCTCCCACGGGTGGGCGGCGGACGATGTGGTCGATGAAGCCGTAGTCCAGCGCCTCCTGGGCGGTGAACCACCGGTCGCGGTCGGCGTCCTGGGTGATCCGCTCGACCGTCTGGCCGGTCTGGTCGGCCGTCAGCTCCGCCATCCGCCGCTTCATCTGGCCCAGTACGGCGGCCCGGATGGCGATGTCGGTGGCCGTGCCGCCGACACCACCGGACGGCTGGTGCATGACGACACGGGCGTTGGGTAACGCGTACCGCTTGCCCGGTGTGCCGGATGACAGTAGGAACTGCCCCATCGACGCCACAAATCCCAGGCCCCACGTGGCCACGTCCGGCTCGATCAGCTGCATCGTGTCGTAGATCGCCATGCCCGCGGTGACCGAGCCGCCCGGCGAATTGATGTAGAACGTGATGTCGGCGTCCGGGTCCTCGGCGGCGAGCAGCAGGAGTTGGCCGGTGATGCGGTTGGCGACGTCGTCGTCGACCTCGCTGCCCAGGAACACGATTCTGGATCGCAGCAGTTGTTCGAACACGGCGTCGTTCAGCGTGAGGCCGGGTTGGCTCATGTCCTACCTCCCTGGGCGTGTGACGGGGCTGTCCACGACCGACGGTAGCGATGATTAACCCGCTGTGGAGCCGTGTTCGCTGTCCGCGTGTTCGCTCATAGCGTGACCAATCCACTGTGGATGAATGGAGCCATGACCGGTGTGGCTTGCCCGTGGCCGGACTGGTGATTACCGTCCGCGGCATGTTGGTGTGGATCAACGGCCCATTCGGCGGCGGCAAGACCGCGACCGCCGACGAACTGCACCGGCGGCTGCCCGGCAGCGTCGTGTGCGACCCCGAGCACGTCGGGTTCGGCATGCGCCGCATGCTGCCGGCACCGCTGCGCGCGAACTTCCAGGACCTGCCAGCCTGGCGGCACAGCGTCACCGAACTGCTCCGGATGACCCTGACCAACTACGACGGCCCGGTCATCGTCCCGATGACCCTCGCCGACCGCCATTACTTCCAGGAGATCATCGGCAGTCTGCGCGGCGACGGATTCACGGTGCACCACTTCACCCTGCTGGCCGACCCGGCCACCGTGCGCCGACGGCTGGGCCGGCGCAGCCTGGGCACCGAACGCAGGCGGGAAAGCTGGGCGATCACGCAGTTGGGCGAGTGCCTGCGGCAGCTTCACGCACCCGAGTTCGCCCAGCACATCCACACCGACCACCTGACGGTGGCGCAGGTGGCCGACGCCATCGCACACTCAGCCGGACTGCCGATCACCCCGTCCACCGACGGGCCGCTGCGAGCCACGCTGCGCCGGTACGCCACCACCATCCGCCACGTCCGGTTCGACTGAACCCTAGGTGCGGTTCGCGGCGATCTTCGCGACTCCGGCCACCAGTCGGTCCACATCGGACTCATCGGTGTACGGAGCGATCCCGGCCCGCACGGCGCCGTCGTCACCCAGCCCGAGCCACCGGGAGCACTCCAGCGCGTAGAAGCTCCCGGCCGGCGCGTTGACCCCGTACTCGGCCAGTTGCCGGTACACCGCGTCACTGGACCGCCCGGCCACCGAGAACAGCACGGTGGGTGTGCGGTGCCGGTCCCGGTCACCGTGACTGGTGACGCCGTCGATCGCGGCCAAGCCGTCCTCCAACCGGTCCAGCAGGACGGCCTCGTGCGCTTCGACGGCGGCCATCGACGCGACCAGCCTGGCCCGCCGGTCGCCGTCGCCGGGCATGATGCCGGCCAGGAAGTCGACCGCCGCCTCGGTTCCGGCGAGCAGCTCGTAGGGCAGCGTGCCCAACTCGAACCGTTCCGGCACGTCGTCGTCGGCGGGCAGCAGCTTGTCCGGTCGCAACGTTTCCAGCAGCGCGGGATCGGCGGCCAGCGCACCCAGGTGCGGTCCGAGGAACTTGTACGGCGAGCAGGCGTAGAAGTCCACGCCCAGCGCCGGCACGTCGACCGAGGCGTGCGGTGTCAGGTGGACGCCGTCCAGGTGCACGAGCGCGCCGGCGGCGTGTGCTGCGGCGGCGATGGTGACCGCGTCCGGCCGGCTGCCCAGCAGGTTGGACGCGCCCGTGACGGCGACCAGCCTGGTCCGTTCGGTGAGCAGGCCGGTGATCTCGGCGGTGTCCAGTTCGCCGTTGACGCGGTCGAACGGTGCCCACCGGATCGTGGCGCCGACCGCCTCCGCGGCGTGCACCCATGGCCGGATGTTGGCGTCGTGGTCCAGCCGGGTGACGATGACCTCGTCGCCCGGTCCCCAGCCCTTGGCGAGTGTTCTGGCCAGGTCGTAGGTGAGCTGGGTCATGCTCCGGCCGAACACGACGCCGCGCGGGTCGACGTGCAGCAGGTCGGCCATGGCCGCGCGGGACCGCGCCACGATCTCGTCGGCCCGCCGTTCGGCGGTGGTGACCGGCCCGCGGTTGGCGACTGCGGCGCGCAACGTGCCCGCGACCGCGTCGGCCACCACGTCCGGTGTCTGCGACCCGCCCGGTCCGTCGAAATGCGCGGCACCTTCGGCCAGGGCGGGGAAGTGGCCGCGGACCTCCGCGATGGGGTACGACACGCCCCAACCCTAACGGCAACCGTGAACATGACATCCTTGACGCCTTATTTCAAGGCGCGATATCAAGGTGGCACCGGCGCTCCAGGGAGGTCAACGTGCGGAAGCTCGTCCGGTACGGCATCGCGCCCACTCTCGGCCTGCTCGCGCTCGCCGCGGGTGTCGTGGTCCCGACAGCCGCACACGCGGCCGGGGAGACGGTGAACATCTGGCTCACCACCACCAACGACGCCGCCGGCCGCAACGTGACCAGAGGCCTGCAACAGCAGACGCCGATCACGTTCAACACCGGCAACACGGCCGGCGGCCAGAACGTCACCGTCAACGAGAACACGCAGTACCAGCAGTTCGTCGGCGCGGGCGCGTCGATGACCGACACGGCGGCGTTCCTGCTGGGCAGCAGCGGCGCCCTGACCGCCGCGACCCGCGACAGCGTGATGACGAAGCTGTTCGACCCGGTGAACGGCATCGGCCTGGACTTCCTGCGCAACCCGATGGGCGCGTCCGACCTGGCCAGGGGCAACTACTCCTACGACGACCAGCCGGCCGGCCAGACGGACCCGGGCCTGGCGGGCTTCTCCATCAGCCACGACCTGACCGACATCCTGCCGCTGACCAAACAGGCGCACACGCTCAATCCGGGTCTCAAGTTGATGATGTCGCCGTGGAGCGCTCCAGCGTGGATGAAGGACAACGACAGTTTCATCGACCAGGGCTTCTTGGAGTCACAGTTCTACGGCGCGTTCGCCCAGTACTTCGTGAAGACCGTCCAGGCGTACCAGGCCCAGGGCGTGCACGTGGACTACGTGTCCGCGCAGAACGAACCCGGCTGCTGTGCCGGTGCGAACTACCCGACGATGGCGTGGAACGGCAACGGGTTGGACTTCTTCACCGCCAACGACCTGCTCCCGGCGTTCCACGCCGCCGGCCTGAGCACGAAGGTGCTGGCGCTGGACTGGAACTGGAGCAACTACACGGACTTCGGCGCCCAGGAGGTCAACGACGCCACCGTGCGCAACGACCCGCTGTTCGGCGGCGTCGCCTGGCACGGCTACGACGAGGGCAGCGCGGCCGAGCAGACCACGGTGCACAACCAGTTCCCGAACATCGGCACCTTCGACACCGAACACTCGGGCGGCACGTGGATCGCCAACCAGCAGAACGAGGACATGAACAACATCATCGACTACACCCGGAACTGGGGTCAGAGTGTGGTCAAGTGGAGCCTCGCGGTGGACCAGAACATGGGGCCGCACAACGGCGGCTGCGGCACCTGCCAGGGCCTCATCACCGTCCACAACGGAGACACCAGGAGCGGGCAGGTCGACTTCACCGTCGAGTACTACGACATGGGCCAGTTGACCAAGTTCGTCAAGCCGGGCGCGGTCCGCATCGACTCCACCGCCAACGCGACGGTCCCCAACGTGGCGTGGCGCAACCCGGACGGTTCCAAGGCACTCGTCGCCTACAACGGCACCGCCACCGCGCAGCCGCTGGTGGTCAACTGGGGCAACGAGTCGTTCACCTACTCCCTGCCCGCGGCCACGTCGGCCACGTTCACCTGGAGCGGCGTGCAGGGCGCGTCGCGGAACGGCCAGATCACCGGTTTCGGCGGCAAGTGCGTCGACGTGGCCGGCGCCAACACGGCCAACGGCACACAGGTCCAGTTGTTCACGTGCAACGGCACCGGTGCGCAGGCGTGGACGGTCGCTCCCGACGGCACCCTCCAGGCGTTGGGCAAGTGCATGGACGTGACGGCGGCGGGCACGGCGAACGGAACGAGAGTCCAGTTGTTCGACTGCAACGGCACAGGTGCGCAGCAATGGACGCACACAGCGGCCAACCAATTGGTCAACCCGGAGTCCGGGCGGTGCCTGGACGCGACCGGACCGAGTTCCGCTGACGGCACGCCGTTGCAGATCTGGGACTGCACCGGTGGGGCCAACCAGGTGTGGAACCTGCCGGCGTAGCGATCAGAAGTCGAAACCGCCCGGCCGGCCGTTCCGATCGGCGAGCAGGCCGGCCAGGGCCGAGATGGCGATCTCGGCGGGCGTGCGCGAGCCGATGTTGAGGCCGATGGGTCGGTGGACGCGGGCGATCTCGTCCTGCGGCACGCCGAGCGCGGCCAGTGCCTCCGGGTGCGGTGCGGCGTGGCGAGGGCTGCCCATCAGCCCGATCCAGCGGGTGGGCAGGGCCAGCGCGTCGCGCAGCAGCACGCCGAGTTCGTCGCGGTGGTGGTCGGTCATCACCACGTCGGTGTCCGGATCCGGTTTGGCGTCGGCCATGCTGGCCACGACCTCGACGCCGTCGACCGCGCTCGCCCGTGCCGGATCGGGCTCGACCAGGACCGGCCGGAATCCGGCGTCCCGCCCGTAGCACAACAGGTGCGTGGCCACGGGCGAGGCGAAGATCGCCACCAGTGACCGGGCCGTGACCGGCGCGGCTTCCGTCCCGTGGGCGACGGCGTCGGCGTCAACAACAGGCTCCACCATCGCCCCATCATCGCACCGGGCACAATGTTTCCCCACGCACACATGTGCAGGAAGGAGGGGTCACGTGACCGAGCCGAAGCACGCCACCGGGAGAGCACCACGGCATGCGGCACCCGACGGCGCTGCCCGCGACCCGCTGATCGACATGGACCGCGACCCGAACCCCGGCGTGCCCGACCACGCGGCACCCGAGGAATCGGACGAGCCGGAGCAGAACAGCAGGTAGGCAGCGGTCTGGAACGTGAGGGCGGCGGGCGCTCCCGCCGCCCTCACGCATCAGCGGCCCGGCGGTGATGCGCCGACCAGCGGTCAGCCGGCATCGGCTGCGATTGCGCTGCCTTCGCACGTCGGCGTGCGCGGGGGCGGCCGGGTTCGGCTGCCTTCGCCGTTGGCGGGCGAGTACGGTGGCGCGCTGATCGGTGGCCGGCCCGCCCGTCCCGCCGCCCTCGCTGGTCAGCAGTCCAGCGCGGCAGGTGGCAGGTCGGCGATGTCCCCGATCGGCCAGCGGTCCGGGCTCGGTCCCAGGGTGATGAGCTCGGCCATCTGCATCCGGCACCACGGCGACACGCTGAACTGGGCCGTGCTCACCTGGGAGACCAGCTTCGTCCACGTCGTCCACCGCACGCCGGCCACCTCGGCCGGGTTGGGCACCGGCTCGTCGTCGGTGACAGCCCGGAACACCGGGCACATCTCGTGCTCGACGACCCCGTCGTCCATCACCGCGCGGTAGCGGAACCGGGGCAGAACCAGGTCGATGCGGTCCGCCCGCACGCCCAGCTCGTCCTTCAGCCGCCGCTGCACGCTGTCCACCACCCACTCGCCTGGCCCGGGGTGGCCGCAGCAGCTGTTCGTCCACACCCCCGGCCACGTCTTCTTCTCCCAGGCCCGCTGGCTGAGCAGCAGCCGCCCGGCGCTGTCGAACAGGTAACACGAGAAGGCCAGGTGCAGTGGCGTGTCGGCGTGGTGCACGGTGGCCTTGTCCGCCACGCCGACGGAATTGCCGGATTCGTCCAGCAGCACGACCTGCTCGGTCACGACATCGCCTTTCCGGGGGTCGGTGCGCCGGCGGCCGCCGGTCGGGTCGCGAACGTGCGCCGGTAGTCGTGCGGTGATACGCCGACGACCCGGTGGAAGTGGTGGCGCAGCAGCGCGGCTGTGCCGAAGCCGGCGGACTGCGCGATGTCGTCGATGCCCAGTTGGGTCTCCTCCAGCAGTTGGCGGGCGTGCAGCACGCGCTGCATGGTCAGCCAGCGGTGCGGCGTGGTGCCGGTCTCGGCGACGAACCGCCGGGCGAAGGTGCGCTCGGACAGTTTGGCCTGCCGGGCCAGAGCCGCCACGGTGTGGTCGTCCCGCAGATGCTGCACCATCCAGGCCAGGATCGGCTGGAGGCTGTCCGCGGTGCACTCCGGAATGGGCAGTTCGACGAACTGCCGCTGGCCGCCTTCCCGTTGCGGGGGCACAACCATGCGCCGGGCGATCGCGTTGGCCGGACCGGTGCCCAGTTCGCGCCGCACGACGTGCAGGCAGGCGTCGATCCCGGCGGCCGTGCCGGCGCTGGTCACGATGTCGCCGTCGTCCACGAACAGCACGTCGGGGTCCAGGCGGGCGGCGGGGAAGCGCCGGGCGAACTCGTCGGCGTTGTGCCAGTGGGTGGTGCACCGGCGGCCGTCCAGCAGGCCGGACGCGCCGAGCAGGAACGCGCCGCTGCACACCGACAGCAGCGTGCTGCCGTTGGCCGACGCCTTGCGGATCGCGTCCAGCACCGGCTCGGGGTACTCGTCGCGGATCGTGTAGGCGGGCAGCGCCACGAGGTCGGCGCCGGCCAGCGCGTCCAGGCCGAGTTCGGGGACCATCGTGACGCCGATCGACGTGCGCAGTGGTGCGCCCGGCCGCATGGCGCAGACCCGGAACTCGATGGGTGGGACGCCGTCCTCGGTCCGGTCGATGGCGAACACTTCGCACAACACGCCGAACTCGAACGGCGCGAACTCGTCGATGAGCACGACGGCGACCGTCTTGAGCATGACGCCACTCTAGCTGGCAGGATCTTTTCGAACAATGTCAGAGCTGCCACTGTTGGCTGGATATAGACGCTCGCACAATCACTGACATGGGAACGATCGTCGTACTACTGGTCATCATCGGCCTGATCGTCATGGGACTCCAGCGCAACCATGCCCGCCAGCGGGACGGGACACGCTCGCCGGCGGGCAGCGGCACGGCGACCGACCGGGACGCCGAGCGTGTCGTCGTCGACCTCGAAGCGGCCCGCTCGCGGCGCGCCGGTGGCGTAACTTTCGCCGACCGGCCGGAGTTCTCGCGGGTGGCCGGCACCGAGAAACCGCACACCTTGCGGGACAACGGTGACGCCGGGACACTACGCACCGTGTTCACGGCGGCCAACCGTGCACACCGTCCACATCGGACGTAACCCTGTTCGCCCCGCTGGCGTCCGCGCCGGTGCGGTACGGGTCGACGGGCTGCGCGTCGGCCGGCGCGGCACCGGCTGCGGGGCAGGCCGGCGACTCCCCGCAGCCGATGCTGAAGATCCCGTACCGTGGCGGGCGTGGCTGACCAACCGTGGTGGCAGACCGCCGTCGTGTACCAGGTCTATCCGCGGTCGTTCGCCGACACCAATGGCGACGGCGTCGGCGACCTGGCCGGCGTCACCGCTCACCTCGACCACCTGGTCCGGCTCGGCGTCGACGCGATCTGGCTGTCGCCGTTCTACCCCTCACCCATGGCCGACTTCGGCTACGACGTCACCGATCACACCGGCGTCGACCCGCTGTTCGGCGACGTAGCCGACGCCGAACGGCTCATCGCCGAAGCCCACCGGCGCGGCATCCGGGTGCTCGTCGACTTCGTGCCCAACCACACCTCCGACCAGCACCCGTGGTTCACCGAATCCCGGTCCAGCAGGGAGAACCCGCGTCGCGACTGGTACCTGTGGGCCGGCCCGGCACCCGACGGCGGCCCACCGAACAACTGGCTCTCCGTCTTCGGCGGCTCAGCCTGGACCCTCGACCCGGCCACCAGCCAGTACTACTACCACGCCTATCTGGCCGCACAACCCGACCTCAACTGGCGCAACCCCGACGTCCGCACCGCACAACACGACGTCATGCGCTGCTGGCTGGACCGTGGTGTGGACGGCTTCCGGGTGGACGCTTCCCGCCAGTTGGTCAAGGACGCGCTGCTGCGCGACAACCCGCCGAACCCGGACTACCACCCGGACCTGCCGCCCTACGATTCGCTCCTCCCGGTCCACACCACCGACCGGCCGGAGGTGCTGGAGCTGCTCACCGGCATGCGTTCGGTGCTGGACGAACGGCGACCGGACGGCGTGCTGCTGGCCGAGATGTACCTGCCGGTGGAACGCCTCGCCCACTACTACGGTCGCAACGGCGACGGCGTGCACCTGCCGTCGAACATGCACCTCATCTCCACCCCGTACACGGCCGAAGCCATCGGCGCGCTGGTCGCCCGCTACGAGGCGGTGCTGCCGGCCGGCGCCTGGCCGAACTGGGTGTTGGGCAACCACGACCGGTCCCGGGTGGCGACCAGGCTCGGTCCGGCCCAGGCCAGGGTCGCGGCGATGCTCCTGCTCACCCTGCGCGGCACGCCGATCGTGTACTACGGCGACGAGATCGGCATGACCGACGTGCCCGTCATCGACGAGCAGGACCCGTTCGCCAAGCTGGTACCCGGGCTCGGCGTCGGGCGCGACCCGGAACGGGCTCCCATGCGGTGGACGCCGGAGACACACTGCGGCTTCTGCCCGCCGGACGTGACACCCTGGCTCCCGATACCCGAAACTGAACGGGCGGTGAACGTCGAGACACAGGACGGTGATCCGAACTCCATGCTCACCCTGTACCGGTCCTTGATCGCGCTGCGCCGGTCCGAACCGGCGCTGACTTCCGGTAGTTACGCACAATTGTGCGCTTCCGACGGCGTCCTGGCGTATCGAAGGGCACACGTGCTCGTCGCGCTCAACCTGACGGACGAACCGCGCTCCGTACCGGCCAGTGGCGTCGTGCGGGTCGGCACGCACGCCGACCGGGTGGGTGAGCGGGTCGGACCGGTGCTGACGCTGCGTGCCGACGAGGGCGTGGTGCTATGACCGACCGCACGCTCGTTCTGTTGCGGCACGCCAAGTCCGACTGGCCCGACGGCGTCGACGACGCGGACCGCCCACTCGCCCCACGCGGCCGCAAGGACGCGCCGGCAGCCGGCCGGTGGCTGCGCAGGCATGTGCCCGACATCGCCGCCGTCTCCTGCTCACCGGCGCTGCGCACGCTCCAGACGTGGCAACTCGTCCGGCCGGAACTCGCTGGCACGCCGGCACTCCACGCCGAACCGCTGATCTACGCGGCCACGGTTCGCGACCTGCTCACCGTGGTCCGCCGGCTGCCCCCCGACGCGACCACCGCACTGGTGGTCGGCCACAATCCAGGACTCTCCGAGCTGGTCGCGGAACTGACCGGCAAGCGGCTCGACCTGAAGACGTGCGGCATCGCCGTGCTGCGGGCCGACCGGAAGTGGTCGGCCGCCGAGCGGAAATGGGCGACTCTGGCGGATTCGGCGAAGCCGCGCGGCTGAGTTCTCGGTCAGCCGGCGTAGTCGTCGAACTCGCCCGCCTTGCAGCCCTGGATCCAGGCGCGCATCTCGGCGGGCGTGAAGAACACGACGCCGGCGTCCGGGTGATTGCTGTTCCGGACGGCGACGGTGCCGTCCGTCAACTTCGTCGTCTCGACACAGGCGCCTTGGTCGTTGCTGAAGCTGGACTTGCGCCACTGAGCAGCGGCGAGTTGTGCGGCGGGGACCGGGGATTGGGTCATCAGGCGTACTCCTTCGCGACGTTTCGGATCATAGTGACCGACTCGTCGGGTGCGAGGGCGTGCGCGCAAAGATGTTCGAAGGCAACGGTGTGCGCGTCGATCTGGTGCTGTTCCTCAAGATAGAAGGCGCCGGAGCGATGCTCGATGTACACGACGCCCGGATCGGTCGGCCACGGAAAACCCATGATCGCGAAAGGTCCGTGCATGCCCGGATGTGCGCCGTGATCGAAGGGCAGCACCTGGAGGGTGATCTTGGCCTGATCGGCGGCATCCGCGAGATGGGTGAGCTGATCGTGCATGACGTCGCGGCCACCGACCACGCGGCGCAACACGGCTTCGTCGAGGACCACCCAGAGCCGTAGCGGATCGG
>DATEPR010000449.1:0-3103 GCA_035273045.1 Pseudonocardiaceae bacterium
CATCTGACGCTGGCCCGCTGGCGGTCCGGCCGGCCGGAGAGGGAGATGCTGGCGGCGGTGCTCGCCGGGTACAGTGGGCCGTGGTTCACGCCCGAGGCGGTGCTGCTGATGCGCAGCGGGCCCGGCCAGGGCGGACCGGCATACACCACGGTGGAGCGCCTGCCGCTGGTCCGGGACTGATCGCCGGACAGCCGCCGCGCGGGCGCCGGGCGGTGGTGTGCCCATGCCTGATATCCTCGGTGTTCGAGTCCGGCTGCGGTCCGTGGCGGCCGGGACTGTCATTCCCCGGTACCGGGGACGGCTTCGCGCCGATACACACGGCACACACAGTGACGAGGAGACCGAGTGGCGCTGTCCACCGAACAGAAGAGGTCCATTCTCAGCGACTACGGCGTGCACGAGTCGGACACCGGCTCGCCGGAGGCCCAGGTCGCGCTGCTGACCAAGCGGATCAGTGACCTCACCGAGCACCTGAAGGTGCACAAGCACGACCACCACTCCCGCCGGGGCCTGTTGCTGATGGTCGGCCGTCGTCGCCGACTGCTCAACTACCTGGCGAAGGTGGACATCGAGCGCTACCGGTCGCTGATCCAGCGACTCGGCCTGCGTAGATGACACGTCCCGGCGGGGAGTGACCGAACCGGTCACTCCCCGCCGGAGCACAGAACGGAAGACAGGGACCGCGTGCCACGGCGTTCGGGTGCGTCCGCCGGTCCTCGGTAGTGGCCGTCAGGTTCGCCGAACCTGGGGCTTCGATCGAAGACCGGCCTCGTCGCAGGGCCGTGACCGCGCAGCACAGGGGTGCTCCGGTTGCCGCGTGGCCCGCAAGACGAGGAGACAACCGAATGACCGATCTCAGCGCGAACGTGACTGAGAACGCGGTGCACGAAGCCACCGCGATCATCGACAACGGCAAGTACGGCACCCGTACGGTCCGTTTCGAGACCGGCCGGCTGGCCAGGCAGGCCGCCGGCAGCGTGGTCGCCTACCTGGACGACGAGACCATGCTGCTGTCCGCGACCACCGCGTCGAAGCAGCCCAAGGAGCACTTCGACTTCTTCCCGCTGACGGTGGACGTCGAGGAGCGGATGTACGCGGCGGGCCGGATTCCCGGGTCGTACTTCCGCCGTGAGGGTCGGCCGTCCACGGACGCGATCCTGACCGCCCGGCTGATCGACCGCCCGCTCCGACCATCCTTTGTGGACGGCCTGCGGAACGAGATCCAGGTCGTGGTGACGATCCTGTCGCTGAACCCGGAGGACGTGTACGACGCCGTCGCGATCAACGCGGCGTCGGCGTCCACGCAGCTGTCCGGCCTGCCCTTCTCCGGCCCGATCGGCGGCGTCCGCGTGGCGCTGATCGACGGCCAGTGGGTGGCGTTCCCGACCCGGGAGCAGTCCAAGCGGGCGGTGTTCGACATCGCGATCGCCGGCCGGGTCGTGGGTGACGACGTCGCGATCATGATGGTGGAGGCCGAGGGCACCGAGCAGATGGCCGAACTGATCGCGGCCGGTGCGCAGGCGCCGACCGAGCAGGTCGTCGCCCAGGGCCTGGAGGCCGCGAAGCCGTTCATCCGGGCGCTGTGCGAGGCGCAGGCCGCGCTGGCCGCCGCCGCTGCCAAGGAGACCGCCGAGTTCCCGACGTTCCCGGCGTACCAGCCCGACGCCTACGACGCGGTGGCCGGCGCGGTCACCGACGAGCTGGCCCAGGCGCTGACCATCGCCGGCAAGCAGGAGCGCGAGAACCGGATCGACGAGGTCAAGGCGCTGTGCCTGGAGCGGGTCGGCGTCGGCGACGGCCAGGCCTTCGACGGCCGGGACAAGGAGGTCGGCGCCGCGTTCCGGGCGCTGACCAAGAAGCTGGTGCGCAGGCGCATCCTGACCGACAAGGTGCGCATCGACGGCCGTGGCATCACCGACATCCGGCAACTGTCCGCCGAGGTCGCGGTGATCCCGAGGGCGCACGGCTCGGCCCTGTTCGAGCGAGGCGAGACCCAGATCCTCGGCGTCACCACGCTGAACATGCTGCGCATGGAGCAGACGCTGGACACCTTGGCGCCGGAGACCAGCAAGCGCTACCTGCACCACTACAACTTCCCGCCCTACTCGACCGGTGAGACCGGCCGGGTCGGATCGCCGAAGCGTCGCGAGATCGGCCACGGCATGTTGGCCGAGCGGGCGCTGGTGCCGGTGCTGCCCAAGCGCGAGGAGTTCCCGTACGCGATCCGGCAGGTGTCCGAGGCGGTCGGCTCCAACGGCTCCACGTCCATGGGTTCGGTGTGCGCGTCGACCATGTCGCTGCTCAACGCCGGCGTACCGCTGAAGGCCCCGGTGTCCGGCATCGCGATGGGCCTGGTGTCCGACGAGATCGACGGCCAGACCCGGTACGTGGCGCTGACCGACATCCTGGGCGCCGAGGACGCCTTCGGCGACATGGACTTCAAGGTCGCCGGCACCACCGAGTTCGTCACCGCGCTGCAACTGGACACCAAGCTGGACGGCATCCCGTCCGAGGTGCTGGCCCAGGCGCTAGGCCAGGCGCGGGACGCCCGGCTGACCATCCTGGAGGTCATGGCCGAGGCCATCGACCGGCCGGACGAGATGAGCCCGTACGCACCGCGCGTCACGTCGATCCACATCCCGGTGGACAAGATCGGCGAGGTCATCGGCCCGAAGGGCAAGATGATCAAGTCGATCACCGACGAGACCGGCGCCGACATCTCGATCGAGGACGACGGCACCATCTACATCGGCGCCAACGACGGCCCGGCGGCCGAGGCAGCGATCGGCAAGATCAACGCGATCGCCAACCCGCAGTTGCCCAAGGTCGGCGAGCGGTTCCTCGGCACCGTGGTGAAGACGGCCGCGTACGGCGCGTTCGTCTCGCTGCTGCCCGGCAAGGACGGCCTCGTGCACATCTCGAAGCTGGGCAACGGCAAGCGGATCGGCAAGGTCGAGGACGTGGTGAACGTCGGCGACAAGCTGCAGGTCGAGATCAGCGACATCGACGCCCGCGGCAAGATCAGCCTCGTCCCGGTGGCCACCGACGGTGAGGGTGCCGCCGAGGCCCCGGCCGAGGCCGCTCCGGCCGAGGCCGCGCCGCA
>DATEPR010000450.1:0-2265 GCA_035273045.1 Pseudonocardiaceae bacterium
ACGGTGTGGTGCTGTCGGTGGTGCTGGACTCGGTGGCCGGGCGTTCGTTTCTGCTGATGCTGGACGCCGGCACCTGGCAGGAGATCGCCAGGGCCGGCGTCGCGCACCCGATCCCGTTCGGATTCCACGGGCAGTTCGTCAGGGACTGATCAACCGGTCGTACATGGTTGGCCGTTCAGGGTGAACGCCGTCGGCGCCGGGTTCGTGCCGGTGTAGCCGGCGTTGAAGCCCGGCGTCGTCGACGCGCCGGCGGCCAGGTCGAGCGCGTAGCTCGGCGCGGTGACCGTGACGGTGTTCCCGATCTGGCTGAAGTTGCCGCCCCAGCCCGTCGACACCTGCTGGTTGCCGGGGAACGTGAACTGGAGCGTCCAGTTGGCGGCCGTCGTGGTGCCGGTGTTGGTGACCGCGATGTTCGCGCCGAAACCGGTGCCCCAGTCGGTCGACACCGAGTACGAGACGTGGCACGTCGCGCCCGCCGGCTGGCCGGTGGACACGGTGACCGGCAACGACGGAGCCGACGTGTTGCCCGCGCTGTCCACGGCCACCACGTCGAACGTGTACGCGGTGTTCGGCGTCAGCCCGGTGACCGTGAAGCTGGTGCCGGCCGGGCTGCCGACCAGTGTGCTGGTCGACCCGTTGACCCGGAACACGCGGTAGCCGGTGGCCCCGGTCGCGGCCGGCCAGGACAGGGTGACCGACGTGGCCGTGACGCCGGTGGCCTTCGGGGTGCCCGGCGTGGCCGGCCCGGTCGTGACGCCGGACTTCGTCAGGTGCAGCACGGTCACCGAGTAGGGCGCCAGCAGCACCGAGGACGACGACGCCGTACCGGTGGTGATCGAGGTGGCGCCCCGGTCGTACACGTCGGCCGTGCCGCTCGCCGCGGCCAGGTAACCGTTGTAGGACAAGGCGACCTGGTAGGAGTTGGCCGGGTCCTTGTTGACCAGCTCCACGTTCAGCGACCCGTCGGCCGCCTCGACGGCGTGCGTGGCCACCAGCGACTGGCTGGACGTCGTGCCCAGCAGCGTGCCGCCACGGCCCAGGAACCGACCGGCCATGGCGAGCCCGAAGTACTGCGGGAACGGCGTTTCCGCCGCCGGCTCGCACGGCGAACCGGCCGAGGAGCAGGTGGCGTTGGACAGCATGCCCTCGTCGTTGAAGTCGGTGCCGCCGGTCTGGTCGGTGGTCGCGGCGCCGGCTCCGTTGTGCACGTCCCACCAGTCGACGTTCGCCGCACCCTGCTCGAACCAGGTCGGGTAGGAGTCGGCGGCGAACAGCGCGGCGGCTGCCGAGTCGTCCTCGAAACCGGAGTTCGTCTCGGTGGTCATGACCTGCACCGGCCGGGTGCCCGAATACTGCGCGATGAGGCTGTGCAGTTTCGCCATGATCGGCGCGATCTGCGCGGGCGCGCCCAGCATCTGCGCCTCGGTGCTACTGGTCGGGTAGAAGTGCACGATCACGAAGTCGATCTTCGAGCCGAGCGCGGACAGGACCGTGTTGTTCCAGTCCTGCGTGTCACCGGGCGCCACCAGGCCGTCCGGCCAGTTGCCCGGCGTGGTCAGCACGACGCCGACCTTGATGCTCGGGTCGGCCGCCTTCATGGCGTCGATGTACTGGCCGGCGTTGGCCGCGTACGTCGTGGCGTTCTTCGTGGTGTGCTGGTCGAATTCCCAGGAACTGCCGTAGGCGCCGTTCCCGTACACCTCGTTGCCGATTTCCCAGTATTTCACGCCGTAGCCGTGGGTGACATTCGCGTAGGTCACCCACGCGGCCGCCTCGGCGGCCGTTCCGGAACCGTAGTTGACGGTGATGACCGGTTGGGCTCCGGTGGACTGCGCGACCTTCATGAAATTGTCGAAGTTGTCGTTCGGGTTGGCGAAACTGGTGCCCGGCACGACACTGTTGTTCTGCCAGTCGTAGACGTCGGACACCGAGCCGCCCGGGTAGCGCAGCGCCTTGACGCCCGCGGCGGACAGCAGCGGCGGCAGCGCCGGGTCGGTCAGGAAACCGTCGTACACGGCGGTGTTGGCACCCAGGCCGACGGCCGGCACGGTGCCCTCGCCGGTGGTCGCGTTCACCGTCACGGTGGCAGCCGTGGTGGCGTGCGGCGCGATGGCAGCCGTCGCGACCGACGCCGTCGTCGCCGCGCCCAGCAGCGTCGCGGCGACCACGGCGGCGGCCCTGCCTCGCAGTCGTGAATCAAGTGAGAAGTCCATCTCCAGATGCTCTGGCGGGCCGTTCGGTCCGGGCAATCACCGGAACGATCGG
>DATEPR010000451.1:0-3194 GCA_035273045.1 Pseudonocardiaceae bacterium
GCTGCTGCGCAGCCCGCTGGCCTGGGCGGTGACCGTCTTCTTCGGACTCCAGTCGATGTTCGCGTACGCCATGATGGGCTGGGCGCCCGTGGTGCTGATGAGCGGCGGCGTGTCCCGCGGCGAGGCCGGCGCCATGCTCGCGGCGATCAGCGTGATCGGCGTGCCGCTGAGCCTGGTGGTGGCGCCGCTCGCGGCCCGGCAGCGCAGCCAGTCCTGGTGGCTGGCCGGGATCAGCGCGGTCGGCGCCGTCGGCGTGGTGGGCCTGCTGGTCGCACCGAGTGCCGCGCCGTGGCTGTGGTCGGTGTCCCTGGGCATCGGCATGGGCGTGTTCCCGATCGCGGTCGCCGTCATCACCCTGCGCTCGGCAACCGCCGACGACACCCGCAGGTTGTCCACGATGACGCAGGGCATCGGCTACCTGCTGGCCGCCGTGGGACCGCTGCTGTTCGGCATCCTGCACGGCGCCACCGGCGGCTGGACCGCGTCCCTGCTGCTGATCCTGGCCGGCATCGCCGTGCAGGTGGTGATCGGCGTGTTCGCCGGCCGTCCCCGGTTCGTGTAGTCAGTCCAGCGGCAGGTTCAGCAGCGCGTTCTCCACCAGTTCCGGCATCGCCGGGTGGATCCAGTACTGGCCGTGCGCCATGCTGCGCGCGTCCAGGCCGAAGCTCATCGCCTGGATCAACGGCTGGATCACGGTCGACGCCTGCGGGCCGATGATGTGCGCACCCAGCAACTGGCCGGTGGCCGGGTCGGCGACCAGCTTGGCGAACCCGGTGGTGTCCTCCATCGCCCAGCCGTACGCGATGCCGGCGTAGTCCTGGATGGACGTCACGTACCGCAGCCCGCGCCGCTCCGCCTCGGCCTCGGTCAGCCCGACCGCGGCCACCTGCGGCGACGAGAACACGGCGTGCGGCACGAACCGGTGGTCGGCGGCCTTCGGGTCGTCCGGGTGCAGGAGATTGTGCTGGACGATCTTGGCCTCGTGGTTGGCCACGTGCTTGAGCTGGTGCGGCGAGTCGATGTCGCCCAGCGCGTAGATGCCGGGCACGGTGGTCCGCTGGTACTCGTCGACGACGACGTAGCCGTCGGCGTCGGTGGCCACGCCGGTGGCGGCCACGTCCAGCAGATCGGTGTTGGGCCGGCGGCCGGTCGCCACCAGCAGCGCGTCCGCGGTCACGACCTCCGCGCCCTGCGGACCCTCGATGTGCAGCCGCACCTCGTCGCCGACCCGCTCCACCAGGGTGGCCTTCCGGTCCAGCCGCACGTCCCACCGCTGCCGGGCCAGCTCGGTGAACCGGGCGCTGACCGCCTCGTCCTCACCGCGCAGCAGCGCGCCCGACCGGCCCACGATCGTGATGTCCACGCCGAACGCCGACATGATGTGCGCGAACTCGGCGCTGATGTAGCCGCCGCCGATGATCGCCAGCCGGCGCGGCAGCGTGTCCAGCCGCATGATGTCGTCGCTGGTGTGGTAGCCGGACTCGGCGAGTCCCGGGATGGCGGGGATCACCGGCCGGCTGCCCGCGGCGAGCACGAACCGCTCCGCGGTGATCGTCTCGACCGTGCCGGCCACGTCGATCGCCAGCGTCTTCTGCCCGGTGAAGCGGGCGACGCCCGGGTAGACGGTGACGTTGCGGTTGTCCGGGTGGGTGGTCCGGTAGAGCGTGCCACCCTCGGCGATCGGGTCGATCCGGTGGAAGATCCGGTCCCGCACGTCCGCCCAGCGCACGCCGTGCAGCGCGCTGTCCACGCCGTAACGCGGCCCGTCGGTGGCGTACCGGGCGACGTCCGCGGTGTGCACGAACATCTTCGTCGGGATGCAGCCGACGTTCAGGCACGTGCCGCCGAAGACGCCCTTCTCCACGATCGCCACGTCCCAGTCGGCGAATCCCGGTCCCGGAATGGAATTGCCGGAACCGGTACCGACGATCACCAGATCGAAGTGCCGCACGTCGTCATCCTCGCCGAGTGGTGAGCTGATGGGCAGCTTCCATTCTGCCCATCAGCTCCAACTCGGCGAGGGACCGGTTGATTCCGTTCAGCCGGCGAAGGTCGGCGTGATGATCGCCCTGGCCAGGGTGTGGAACACCAGGTTGAAGTTGGCCACGGCGGGCGTCACCGACCCGTCGATGCCCAGCTTCGGCACGTCGACGGCGTGCACCACGAAGTAGTAGCGGTGCGGCCACGGCTCACCGGGGGGCGGCGCGGCACCGCCGAAGTCGAGCGTGCCGTAGTCGTTACGGACGTGGAACGCGCCCTCCGGCAGCGACTGGTCGCTCTGCCCGGCTCCGGCGGCCAGCTCGGTGACCGACGCCGGGATGTCGAACGCCAGCCAGTGCCAGAAGCCCGACACCACGGGGGCGTCCGGGTCGAAGCAGGTCACCGCGTAGCTCTGCGTGTCTTCGGGCGCGCCGGTCCAGCTCAGCTGTGGCGACACGTTGTCCCCGTTGTGGCCCATGCCGTTGAACTCCTGGGCGGCACCCATCTGCTCACCGTCGCGGACGTCCGTGGACGTCACGGTGAACGAGGGCACAGCGGGCAGGAGGCTGTACGGGTCGGGGGCGGCGGGGCGGTCCAGACTCATCGAAGATCCTCCAGACGAAGGGGTCGGGTAGGTCCGATGCCAGCCAACCTAGTGATGTGGCCGAGGCGGCGGACACCGGACCGGCCGAACGTGTCACCCTGTTGGCGGTATCCGGCCGGTTAGCATGAGGCGTGCCGACCGTTCTCCTACTGTCCACAGCGGACACCGACCTGCTGGCGGCCCGCGGCTGCGGAGCGTCCTACCGGGTGGCCAATCCGGCCCGGCTGGCCCTGTCCGAACTGCCGGACCTGCTGGACGGTGTCGCCGTCGTCGTGGTGCGGCTGCTCGGCGGGCTCCGGGCCTGGCCGGAGGGGGTCGCCGCGCTGCGCCGGTCCGGCGTGCCGCTGGTGTGCCTCGGTGGTGAGGCGACGCCGGACGCCGAGTTGATGGCCCAGTCCACGGTGCCGTCCGGAGTGGCCGCGCAAACGCTTGCCTACCTGGTCGAGGGCGGGTTGGCCAATCTCCGCGAACTGGCCGGCTTCGTGTCCGACACGGTCCTGCTCACCGGCGAGGGTTTCGCGCCGCCGGCCAGCACCCCGCTGTACGGCCGGCACGGCGAGCGACCGTTCGACCCGGACCGTCCCACCGTCGGCATCGTCTTCTACCGTGC
>DATEPR010000452.1:0-4758 GCA_035273045.1 Pseudonocardiaceae bacterium
GTTCGACGCGACCGGGTACACGGCGGCCACGGCGGGCTACGCGCTGGTCACCACGGCGACCCGCAATCCGGCGCTGGTGCTGGCGTCCGTGGTGATGGGGGCGCTGTTCGGCCGGCAACGGCTCAGCACCGGCGGCATCGAGGCGCCGGTGCTCACCCACCTCACGTGGTCCACGCTCATGGTGTCGGTGCTGCCGAGGCTCGTCGGCTGAGCCCGGCGGCCAGCTCGGCGCGGTGCGCGGCGGTCCAGTCGTGTGCCGCGCGGACCGCCCTGGACGTGCCGTCGTCGCGCAGCCGGATCATCGCCGGGTCACCGTCCGCGGCGAACGCCTCGATCCCGCGCCAGCACCGGTCCTGCCACCACAGCACCGTGTCCAGCAGCGCCGAGAAGTCCAGCGGGCCGTAGGCGTCGCACACCACCCGCAGCCACCGGCCCGCCTGGACGGCATCGGCCACGCCGGGACCCAGATCGACGTACTGCCAGCACACGTGGGCCACGTCGTGGACGCGGGCACCCGGCGCGGCCAGGTCCCAGTCGATGAACGCGACCGGCCGCAACCCGTCGCCCGAGTCCCGGTAGACGGTGTTGGCGGGGGAGAGGTCGTTGTGGCACACGACTTCCTGATCCCCGGCCAGCGGTGTGCCCGCGGTCAGGTCGTGGCACTCGCGCAGCAGCCGGGCGACCGCCGCCAGCGATCCGGGGTCCGGTGGCGGGCAGGCATCCCACGGGACATGGCCGGGCAGGTAGCCGAGCACGTCCCGGCCCTGCTCGTCGGTGCCCAGCAGCCGTGGCGCTCCCGCCCAGCCGTGCCGCTCGAAGTGGCCGAGCAGTTCGCGCACGAACGCGCCGCGCGGCCCCGGCCTGCGGCGCACGGTGTCGCCGATCCGCACCGGACCGGTCACGTGGCCACCGGCCAGTCGCTCTCCGTCCACCTCGACAGTGTGCCCGAACCCGTTGCGCCGCACGGCCCATTGCCGTGCGGCGCGGGGTCGGTCGGACCCCGGCTCAGAACACCGGGATCGAGACCGGGCCGAACGACAGGGTCTCGTGGGCCTCCAGGTCCTGCAGGGCCGGATCGCTGCTGAACAGCGGCTGGCGGTACTGGACCGTCACCGTGCCGTTCAACGGCAGCACCGCGCCCGCGAGGGTCAGGCTCAGCACGGCCTGGTCCGGTGGCACGTCGTCGACCAGGCTCACCGCCGTGACGTCGCGCGCCGTGCCGTTCACGGTGACCGCGAACCGGTTGATGGCCGGGATGCCCTGCGCGGCCGTCAGCATCTCCTGGTCGAACTGCA
The DNA here is from genome assembly GCA_035273045.1 of Pseudonocardiaceae bacterium. GTDB lineage: Bacteria > Actinomycetota > Actinomycetes > Mycobacteriales > Pseudonocardiaceae > DATEPR01. Next base: position 1,296 of record DATEPR010000452.1, read on the forward strand.
GCGCGACCGTGTTCGTGCCCTGGTCCGCCTCGGTCGCCCCGGTCAGCACCGGCGCGGTGTCCGGCCTGCCGACCGGGTTCTCCGCGACCGGGCCCGCCGACGTGCCACCGGGATTGGTCCAGAAGCCCTGGTTGGTGCAGGTCAGCGGTGTCGGGCTGGTCCTGGTGGCGACGTAGCTCCACCCATGGGTGCGGCCCGTGGTGTTGGTGAAGTCGGCGGTCGTCGAGAAACCGCCTTCCACCAGGCTGTACGCCAGCGGCGGCATCGGGTTGGGCGTGACCACGACCGGGTTGCCGAGCCTGGCACCCGTGGTCGCGCCGTATTCCTGCTGGGTGACGGTGAGGTTCCACACCTCGGACGGGTCCGGGCTGGGCACCGTGACGGTGACCGTGATCGGGCCGCCGGTCGTCTTCAGGCGCAGATCGAGGATGTCGCCGCAACTGCCGGTGGCCCGCAGCCGGCCGAGGCCACCGCCGCCGCCTCCGCCGCCACCGCCGGGTCCCTGGCTGGCCAGCGCGGCGCCGGCCGACCCGATGGCCATCACGACACCCAGGGCCGCTATGACGATCAGCAGCCCCAGTCTTCGTGCCATTCTCATTGTGGCCCCTTACAACGTTTGTCAGGTGATACAATTCGAACCGACCCCCCCGAATTGGGGGTGACTTACCCCTCGATTTCGGGCTGCGGCACAGTCGGAATGCACTTTTTCCAGGTCGAGAGCACCTCGAAACAATCACCTGCCGCGCCTGGAAATGTGCTGTCGCCCACGTGATCGGCGCCGGCCGGGCGTGTGTTACGCGCTTTCCGCGCGCGTGTTCTTCGATTCGGTCAGACGGCCGGAAAATGGTCGCGCCGGTGTTTCGCGTACGCGCTTTCCGCTATGGCAGTCTCGACGTTTCCGGCTCGTGGCCGCGTTGTGCGACACGGGCCGGCGCGGTCGGGATCGCGAGCGTGACGAGGGCGACCAGTTCGGTGAGCGCCATGCCGCGCTCCACCAGGCCGAGCGGGATCAGCTGCCACCAGCGCTGCTCGGTCACGCCGGCCACGACGACCGCGCCGAGGATCGCCGCGAACCAGCACAGCGCCAGCACCGCGAACACCCGCGCCACGATCCGGCGTGTCCTGGAGTGCGGGAACGCGGTACGCGCGGCCAGCAGGACGGCCACCGGCAGGCACACGAAGCCGACCAGGCTGGCCGCCCGGTGCAGCGTCCCGCCGGGACTGAACCCCGTCACCAGCGCCCAGTTGGCCTTCGGCACCGCCACGATCACCAGCAGGCACACCGTCCACAGTGTCCCGAACACCGTCGCGGCCGTGGACAACTGGCGTTCCAGCCGGAGCGTCCCGAGGATCAGCGCGGAGCCCGCGGCGACGAGCAGCACCGCCGTGTTGAACAGCCACCGGTTGTCGCTCAGGCCGTACTGGCTGATCGTCTGCCGCAGCACGCTGATCTCGTCCGTCGGCGGGATCAGCGCCAGGAGCACGACGAGCGCGACACCGGCGGCCAGCGCGGCGATGCCCGCCACCGCGACACCGGGTCGCCTGCCGATCGGAGCCACAGCCATGACCGCAGGGTAACCGCGCGCGTGGTGGCTCGGAGTGAAACGGCTACCGGCTGTGCGGCCCACTCGAACTGATGGTTGCGGGCGGCCGGGTGGGCCAGCCATCGTGACTGCATGCATCGCCGACGCGCCTGGTTACGCTTCGGGCTGCTGTTCGCGGTGGTGTGCGCCGTCCCGGCGCAGGGGATCGCCGCCGAACTGTGGCCGGACACCCCGGCCGCCGCGGCGGCGAGCGGGCCGTGCGACGGTGCGACGCACGGGTGCCTGGAGGTCAAGGTCATCCGGATCACGGGCGGCGCGACGGCCGCGACCGGCAGGCTGCGCGCCACCGTGCGCGAGTTGCAGCTGAACCTGTGCAACAGCGGCGAGGCCGGCTGCTACCACGACAACCACTCGCCGGTGGAGGCTGCGGGCGTCGTGGCGCGCTACCGGCCGGACGTGCTGACGCTCGACGAGATCTGCGACCGCGACATCCTCGATCCGACCGCCCCGCTGCCCAGGGCGATGGCGGCCATCGCGCGGCAGGACGGCGACGCGGCGGTGTTCGCCTACTTCACGCCCGCGCTGAGCCCGAGCAGCCACCTGCCCTACCACTGCACGGACGGCGCCCTCTACGGCATCGGAATCATCGGCCGCGGCCCGGTGCCCACGACGTCCGGCGGGCACTACGTCTACCAGGGGCAACTGCGGCACACCGGCGAGATCCGGGTGGCGGTGTGCGCGGCCGTCGGCACCGGCTACGACGTGTGCGCCACCCACCTGAACTCGCGACACAAGCCGATGGCGCTGAACCAGTGCCGCCAACTGCTCGGCGCCGACGGTTTCGAACAGCGCTTCCAGGCCGCCAACGGCACCCGTCCGGTCCTGGTCGGCGGTGACTTCAACCTGCTGGCCGGCCCGTATCCCGGCGTCCAGAACTGCGTGCCGGCGGGCTGGTCGCACGTGGGCGACGGCGGCGTCCAGCACGTGATCGTCGGCCAGGGCTTCAGTGTCACCGGGACACGGCGGATCCGGCTGCACGACACCGACCACCCCGGCTTCCTGGTGGACGTGACCGACACGGCCACCGGCATCCACGGTGGGAAGATGCCCGCATGAGGGTGTGTGTGGTCGGCGCCGGTGCCATCGGTGGCTGGCTCGGTGCGCGGCTGGCCGCGTCGGGGTCGGCCGAGGTCACTGCCGTAGCGAGGGGAGCGACGCTGGCCGCGCTGACCGAGCACGGCTGGCGGCTGCAGGTCGGCGACGAGGTCGTCACGGCACCCGTGCGGGCGTCCGCCGATCCGGCCGACCTCGGCGAGCAGGAACTGGTGATCGTCGCGGTCAAGGGGTACTCGCTGCCCGGCATCGCCGGCCGGCTGACCCCGCTGCTGGGCCCCGAGACCATGGTGCTGCCGTTCATGAACGGCGTGCCGTGGTGGTTCGGCGAGGGCACCAAGCTCGGCCCAGAGCCGCTCGCGTCGGTCGACCCGGGCGGCGTGGTCGCGCGGGCGATCGCGACCGAACGTGTGCTGGGCGGTGTGGTGCACGCGAACTGCGCGACGGTCGAGCCCGGCGTGGTGCGGCACGTGATGGGCGAGCGGCTGATCGTCGGCGAGGCGGCCGGCGGTGTGTCGCCGAGGGCGCGACGCGTCGGCGACCTGCTCGGGGCGGCCGGGTTCGACGTCACGGTGAGCCCGGACGTGCGTTCCGCCATCTGGTACAAGCTCTGGGGCAACATGACGATGAACCCGGTGTCCGCGATCACCGGCGTCACCCTGGACAAGGTGCTGGCCGACCCGCTGCTGCGCGACTTCTGCACGGCGGCGATGCGCGAGGCGGCCGCCATCGGTGACCAGCTGGGTTGCGCGATCAGCGAGACCCCGCAGGACCGGCACGCGGTGACCGCCGGGCTGGGTGCCAGC
>DATEPR010000453.1:0-2976 GCA_035273045.1 Pseudonocardiaceae bacterium
CGCACGCGGACAGCAACGCCAACCTCGACGACTTCGTGGACGCGGAGTCCACCCGCAAGGGCTACTGGGCCGAGATGCGGTCCTACGTCACCAGCCTGCTCAAGGCGTGGTGGGGCGCCGCCGCGACGGCCGACAACGACTTCTGTTACGACTACCTGCCCCGGCTGACCGGCAGCCACAGCACCTACGAGACGGTGATGGCGCAGTTGGCCGGCCAGTGCAAGGGTTACTTCCTGCTCGGTGAGAACCCGGCCGTCGGCTCGGCGAACGCCAAGCTGCAGCGGCTGGGCATGGCGAAGCTGGACTGGCTGGTGGTGCGGGACTTCTCGCTGATCGAGAGCGCCACGTGGTGGCAGGACGGACCGGAGATCCAGACCGGCGAACTGCGCACGGAGGACATCGGCACCGAGGTGTTCTTCCTGCCGGCGGCGGCGCACACCGAGAAGGACGGCAGTTTCACCAACACCCAGCGGATGCTGCAGTGGCACCACCAGGCGGTCGAACCGCCCGGCGCCGCGCGCAGCGAACTGTGGTTCACGTTCCACCTCGGGCGGATCCTCCGGGAGAAGCTGGCCGACTCGACCGACGAGCGGGAACGTCCGCTGCTGGACCTCACGTGGGACTACCCGACCAAGGGTGCGATCGCCGAACCGGACGCCGAGACCGTGCTGGCCGAGATCAACGGCTTCGACGCCGACGGCAAGCCGCTTTCGTCGTACCTGCAACTGAAGGACGACGGCTCGACCACGTGTGGCTGCTGGATCTACTGCGGCGTCCACGCGGACGGCGTCAACCAGGCGGCGCGCCGCAAACCGGGCAGCCAGCAGAACTGGGTGGCCGGCGAATGGGGTTGGGCGTGGCCCGCCAACCGCCGCATCCTCTACAACCGCGCGTCGGCCGACCCGGACGGCAAGCCGTGGAGCGAGCGCAAGGCGTACGTCTGGTGGGACGAGGCCGAGGGCAAGTGGACCGGCCACGACGTCCCCGACTTCGCGCCGGACAAGGCCCCGCACTACGAACCCGGCCCGGACGCGCAGGGCGCGGCGGCGTTGTCGGGTAGCGACCCGTTCATCATGCAGGCCGACGGCAAGGCGTGGCTGTACGCGCCCGCCGGGCTCACCGACGGCCCGCTGCCCACGCACTACGAGCCGCAGGACTCGCCGGTGCCGAACCTGCTGTACCGGCAGCAACGCAACCCGGTCCGCGAGATCACCCGTTTCGTCCACCCGGACAACCGGTTCCAGCCCGCGCCGGGCGCGCCCGGCGCCGACGTGTTCCCGTACGTGGCCACGACCTACCGGCTGACCGAGCACCACACCGCAGGCGGCATGAGCCGCACGCTGCCCTACCTGTCCGAGCTCCAGCCGGAGTTCTTCTGCGAGGTCTCCCCCGAACTCGCCGCGGAACGCTCGCTGACGCACGGCGGCTGGGCCACGATCGTCACGCCACGCGCCGCCGTCGAGGCCAGGGTGCTGGTCACCGACCGGGTGCCGTCGCTGACCGTGCACGGCAGACGCCTGCACCAGGTCGGCCTGCCCTACCACTGGGGCCCGAACGGCCTGAGCACCGGGGACGCGGCCAACGAGCTGACCGGGATCAGCCTGGACCCCAACACGCACATCCAGGAGGTCAAGGCGTTCGCCTGCGACATCCGGCCCGGCCGCAGGCCGACCGGGCAGGCCCAGGTCGAACTGGTGCACGACTACCAGCGACGCGCCGGCATCACCGCGGACACCGGCACCGAGATCTGAGCGGTTCTCCGGCGGGTCAGCAGGTGGCCAGCCAGGCCCAGAGGATCTTGTGGTGGCCCCGGCGGGTGACGCCCCAGCGGCGCGCGAGTATCGCGATCATGTTCAGGCCGCGGCCGCGCCTGGCGTGCAGGTCAGGGGTGCGGCGGGCCACGTCGACCGACGGGCTGCCGTCACTGACCTCGATCAGCACGGCCGTGGTGGTGACCCGCACGACGTGCACGCTGCGCGGCGGGGCGGCGTGCTCGATCGCGTTGGTGGCCAGTTCGGTGCACGCCAGCTGGATGTCGCGTAGATGTTCGTCGTCGGCGTGGAACACCCCGCGGTCCCGAAGGCCGGCCAGCCAGCGGCGCATCGTGGCGAGGCTGGCGGGCCCGTCGAGCGAGTACGACGCGCGCGGCGCCGCGGAGTCGGTCACACGTTCCTCTGGATCAGCGACGGCGAAACCGTTGACCACACCCTACGCTCACCCGGTCACCGCCTGTCGGAGCTCGCTCGCCGCGCTGACCTACAGTGGGTGGTCCTGGGGGGCACCATGAGGAGAGCGGTGGCGGACGGTGTCAGACAACGACGCAACGGTCGGCACCGGGTCACCGCTGGACGACGCCCCACGGCTGCGCTCCCTCGCCGAAACCGGCCTGGCGGCCGCCCCCGACCCGGCCATGGACGAGATCGCGGAACGGGTGCGGCGGCAGATCGACGTCCCGATGGCCCTGGTGTCCCTGGTCCGGCCGGACAGCCAGCTGCTGCCCGGTGTGGCCGGGCTGGGCGAACCGTGGGCGTCGCGCCGGTGTGCGCCGCTGGAGCACTCGCTGTGTCACGAGGTGGTCCGGTCGGCCCGACCGCTGGTGCTCACCGACGTCCGCGCGAGCGAACGGGCCACGGGCGGGCTCGCCGCCCGGGAGTTGGGCATCGTCGGCTACGCCGGGCTTCCACTGGTCGACGCCGAGGGCAGGACGCTCGGCTCGCTGGCCGCGATCGACACCGAACCCAGGACGTGGACCAACCGGGAACTGGACCTGCTGGACGGGCTCGCCGCCGGCTGCTCGGCCCGGCTGCAGGTGCTGATCGCCACCCACCAGGCCGAACGCGAACGCCGGCACACCGACGAGGTGCAGGCCCAGCTCCGGGCCGCCCGGGACCGTTCGCAGCGGCTGCTGACGGTGTCGCAGGCGCTGGCCAGGCTCAGCGACCTCAACGACATCCCGGCCACGGTCACCGACCTGGT
>DATEPR010000454.1:0-3281 GCA_035273045.1 Pseudonocardiaceae bacterium
GCCCTCGCTGGGCAAGCTGGCCGCGGGCGTGGTGCTGGCCGCCGGGCTGGGCAAGCCGGACGTGACCGGGGCGGTGTCCGCGGAGCAGGTGCGTCGGGCGTCCGGCGCCGCGGCGCGGGCCATGACCGGGGTGAAGCGGGCCGCCACCACGCTGTCCACCGTCGACCTGGCCGCCGCCGTCGAGGGCACCGTGCTGGGCGCGTACCGGTTCGACCGGTACAAGTCGACCAACGGCGACGAACCGGTGCGCCGCGTCGAGTTCCTCGCGCCCGCCGACGGCACCGGAAAGGAACACCGCAACGACCTCAAGGCGGCCACCGCCGTCGCCGAGGCCGTCACCTTCGCACGTGACCTGGTCAACACCCCGCCCAACGACCTCTACCCGGCCACGTTCGCCGAGCGGGTGGTCGCCGAGGCGCAGGCGAACGGCCTGGAGGTCGAGGTCCTGGACGAGAAGGCGCTGCGCAAGGAGGGCTACGGCGGCGTGCTCGGCGTCGGCGGCGGCTCGGCCCGGCCGCCCAGGGTGGTCCGGCTGCGGTACCGGGGCAGCAAGCCGAAGGCGAGGGTGGCGCTGGTCGGCAAGGGCATCACGTTCGACACCGGCGGCATCTCGCTGAAGCCGGCGGCCAGCATGGACCACATGACTTCGGACATGTCCGGGGCCGCCGCCGTGTCGGCCTGCGTGATCCTGGCCGCGAAGCTGCGCTACCCGCTGGACGTCACCGCCGTCGTGCCGATGGCGGAGAACATGCCATCCGGTTCGGCCTACCGGCCCGGCGACGTGCTCACCATGTTCGGCGGCAAGACGGTCGAGGTACTCAACACCGACGCAGAGGGCAGGCTGATACTGGCCGACGCGATCGTGCGGGCCTGCCAGGACGACCCGGACTACCTGATCGAGACGTCCACGCTGACCGGCGCGCAGATCGTGGCGCTGGGCAGCCGCACCGCCGGGATTATGGGCTCGGACGAGTTCCGCGACCGGGTCGCCGCGATCGCCCGCGCCACCGGCGAGGGCGGCTGGGCGATGCCGCTGCCCGAGGAGCTGCGCGCCGACCTGGACTCGAAGCTGGCCGACATCGCGAACGTCTCCGGCCAGCGGTGGGGCGGCATGCTGGTGGCCGGCACGTTCCTCAAGGAGTTCGTCGCCGAGGGTGTCCAGTGGGCGCACGTCGACGTGGCCGGCCCCGCCTACAACACCGGTTCGCCGTGGGGTTACACGCCCAAGGGCGGCACCGGCGTGCCGATCCGGACCATCGCCGGCGTGCTGGCCGACATCGCCGACCAGGGCTGATCCGGCCGGTTCGCGGCGCGGCCGGTCAGCCCTGTTCCTTGGCCAGCCGCGCGTTGTAGGCGCGCATCCGCTGCGGGTAGCCGACCTTGCGCACGTCGTACACGGGCACGCCCAGCCGCCGGCCCAGGTCCCGCGCCCCCGACTCGGTGATCCGCCGCCGGGTCCACTCCCCGTCGTGCGCGATCAACACCACCGTGGTGTCCGTCACGGTCGTCTTCGGCTCGACGAACGCCTCGACGCCGTGCCGGGTCGACGCCCAGTCCGCCAGGTAGGCGATGCTCCGCGGATCCTGGTGGCGAACGCCGCTGGCCCGGCGGCGCCGCCGCAGGCCGTCGAACAAGCCCATGTGCACACCTCCCCGCCGACCGGCTGACCGCCGGGCGTCACCCTCTCCTACGTCCATGGTCCATGACGACGGCGTCGCGGTCGGCCCGCGTCGCAAGAATGCCCGACGTAGTGACAAGATGGCGTGTGTTGCCGCGTCCGACCGGCGCGAACAGCACCCACCGATCAGTTGACGAACCCTTCTGAGGAGTTTCCGTGACCGACGCCGACCTGGTGATTCTCGGCGGTGGGTCTGGCGGCTATGCCTGCGCGTTCCGCGCGGCCGAGCTGGGCCTGTCCGTCATTCTCGTGGAGAAGGACAAGCTCGGCGGCACGTGTCTGCACCGGGGGTGCATCCCGACCAAGGCGCTGCTGCACGCCGCGGAGGTCGCCGACTACGCCCGGGAAGGCGACAAGCTCGGCGTCAAGTCATCGCTGGAAGGTGTCGACATCGCCGGGGTGAACTCCTACAAGGACCGCGTCGTCAACCAGATGTACAAGGGCCTGCAGGGACTGTTCAAGGCGAACAAGGTGCAGGTCGTGGAGGGCAGCGGCCGGTTCGTCGCGCCCAACGCGGTCGAGGTGGACGGCCGGCGGGTCACCGGCACCAACGTGGTGCTCGCCACCGGCTCCTACTCCAAGACGCTGCCCGGCCTGGAGATCGGCGGCCGGTTCATCACCAGCGAACAGGCGTTGAACCTGGACTACGTGCCGGAGCGGGTGATCGTGCTCGGCGGCGGCGTGATCGGCGTCGAGTTCGCCAGCGTGTGGCGCTCCTTCGGTGCCGAGGTGACCATTGTGGAGGCGCTGCCCCGACTGGTGCCGCTGGAGGACGAGTCGTCGTCCAAGCTGCTGGAGCGCGCGTTCCGCAAGCGGGACATCAAGTTCAAGACCGGTGTCCGGTTCACCGGCGCCACCCAGGACGACAACGGCGTCACAGTGAACCTGGAGTCCGGTGAGCGGTTGACCGCCGACCTGCTGCTGGTCGCCGTCGGTCGCGGCCCGAACACGGCGGACGCCGGCTACGAGGAAGCCGGCGTGCGGATGGACCGCGGCTTCGTGCTCACTGACGAGCGGCTGCGCACCAACCTGCCCAACGTGTACGCGGTCGGCGACATCGTGCCCGGCCTGCAACTGGCGCACCGCGGTTTCGCGCAGGGCATCTTCATCGCGGAACAGATCGCCGGCCGCGAACCCAGGGTCATCGAGGAGAGCGGCATCCCGCGGGTCACGTACTGCAACCCCGAGGTCGCGTCGGTCGGCCTGACCGAGGCCGAGGCCAAGGAGCGCTACGGAGCCGGGGTGACCACCTACAACTACAGCCTGGCCGGCAACGGCCGGTCCGTGATCCTGGGCACCCAGGGCGCGGTGAAGCTGGTCAAGGCCCCGGACGGGCCGGTTGTGGGTGTGCACATGGTCGGCGAGCGGGTCGGCGAACTGGTCGGCGAGGCGCAGTTGATCGTCAACTGGGAGGCGTTCCCGGAGGACGTCGCGCCGCTGATCCACGCGCACCCGACGCAGACCGAGGCCATCGGTGAGGCGCATCTCGCCCTGGCCGGCAAGCCGCTGCACGTGCACGGCTGAGCACACGTTTAGGCACGAGCACGAGGAGTCAGCGACACATGGCCTTCTCCGTCCAGATGCCGGCGCTCGGCGAGAGCGT
>DATEPR010000455.1:0-5879 GCA_035273045.1 Pseudonocardiaceae bacterium
GATCGAGCCGGCCGGCCACCCGGCCCGCTTCGAGCGTCGCACCGGTGACAATCACCACCATGTGGTCTGCCGGGGCTGCGACCGCACCCAGGACGTCGACCACGTCGTCGGCCTGGCGCCCTGCCTGGATCCGTCGGACACGTCCGGCTACGTCGTCGACCAGGCCGAGGTGATCTTCTGGGGCTGGTGCCCCGAGTGCGCCGATCGCCATTTCGAGTGATCTTGGACCGCCGGTCGATGACCTGCCCGTGCCCGGCCCCGGGTCGCTCATGTCGCTGATCCAGTCGTTGCTGCCGCCTGTCGCGCTCAGTCCTTGACGGCGGTCTCCGCGCCCCTGACGGCGGCCACGGCCAGGCCGGTGCGCAGCGCGCCGACCGCCTCGGCGGTGGCCTCGCGCGCCCTGGGCAGCATGCCCAGGAAGCTGGCGAAGCCGTGGATCAGGTCAGGCTGCACCCTGGTCACCACCGGTACGCCGGCGCCGGCCAGCGCGTCACCCAGCGCCACGACCTCGTCGAGCAGCGGGTCGAAGCCGCCGACCGTCAGGTAGGTCGGCGGGAAGCCGGCCAGGTGGCCGGACAGCAGCACGGACAGCCTCGGGTCGGAGTGCTGGGCCGGGTCGGGCGCGTAGTGGTCGCGGAACCAGTCCATGTCGCCGTCGGTGAGGAAGTAGCCGTCGCCGTAGGTGTCCCGGGACGGCCGCCGGGTGCTGGCGTCGGCGGCCGGGTAGAACAGCAGCGCGAACGCCGGCCGTTCGGTCCCCTCGGCCGCCGTGACGTGGCAGACCACGGCCGCCAGGTTGCCACCCGCGCTGTCCCCGGACACCGCGACCAGACCGGCGTCGGCGCCCAGTTCGCGAGCGTGCGCCACGGCGTACCGGAAGGTGGCCACCGAGTCGTCGACGGCCGCGGGGAACGGATGTTCCGGCGCCAGGCGGTAGTTGGGAGCCAGCACCCGCACGCCACCCTGGGCGGCCAGGAAGCGGCAGGCCGAGTCGTGGCTGGCGATGCTGCCGATCACCCAGCCGCCGCCGTGGTAGTAGACGACCAGCCCGGAACCCTCGGCCAGGCCGTCCGGCGTGTAGAGGCGGGCGTCGATCGTGCCGGCCGGGCCGGGAATCCGCACGTCGCGGGTGATCACCGACGGGTCGGGCGGGCCGCCGGCCAGTGCGGAGCCCTGTTCCAGTCGCACCCGCGCCTCGGCCGGCGTCGGTCCGGTCAGCCGGTTGCCCTGCGCGTTGCTCAGCTTCAACATCAGTTGGGTGTCCGGGTCCAGCCGCTGGCCGTTGACTGTTACCGGCTTTCCGGCGAGCAGCCGGCGCGCCGACGGCGGCAGGGAGTAGAGCGCACGCACCGTGCGCACCTGCCACGCGGGCGGAATCCGATCGACGATGCTGGTCACGGTGGCCCTCCTGTTCGTGCTACCCGCGGGTAACCCTAGCCGGAAACGGTGACCGACGACACCGCGCACTGGACCTGGAGAATGCTGGAGGTCATACCGTCATGCGGACCGCATCCCCGAAACGGCGCTCCCGGTGGAAGGATCGACGGACATGACCGTGCATGTCGTGGGCATCGGCGGGTCGATCCGCGCCGACTCGCAGAGCGAGCGCGCGCTGCGGATCGCCCTGGCCGGCGCGGAGGAGGCCGGGGCCAAGACCACCATGCTGTCCGGTGCCCAACTGCTGCTCCCGTTCTACGACCCGACCGTGCCCGACCGAACCGTCGAGGCCCGGCACCTGGTCGAGGAACTGCGGTCCGCCGACGGCGTCGTGCTGGTGTCGCCCGGCTACCACGGCACCGTGTCCGGCCTGGTGAAGAACGCCCTGGACTACGTGGAGGACATGCGCGGCGACGACCCGCCGTACCTGGAAGGCCGGGCGGTCGGCTGTGTCGCGGCCGCGTTCGGCTGGCAGGCCGCGGTGACCACGCTGACGGCGCTGCGCTCCATCGTGCACGCCCTGCGCGGCTGGCCGTCCCCGCTCGGTGCCACGATCAACTCGGCGCAGGTCACGTTCGGCGACGCCACCTGTTCCGACCCGAAGGTCGACGAGACCCTGCGCACCATCGGCCGCCAGGTGGTCAACTTCGCGTTGCTCCGCAACAGTCCCTGAGATCAGCAGAGAGGAGATCCGCATGGTCGACGTCCTGTACACCGCCGAGGCCACCGCGACCGGTGACGGGCGCAACGGCGAGGTCCACTCGTCCGACGGCGTGATCGACGAGAAACTGGTCATGCCCAAGGAACTCGGCGGCGCGGGTGGCCTGTTCACCAACCCGGAGCAGCTGTTCGCCGCCGGCTACGCGGCCTGCTTCCACAACGCGCTGCGCCGGATCGCCAGGGAGGCGAAGGTGGCGCTGCCGGACACGACGGTCGACGCGAAGGTCGGCATCGGTCCGGACGGCGCCGGCGGCTTCGGCCTGACCGTCGAGTTGGTCGCCCACCTGCCCGGCATGGACCAGGCGACAGCGGACGACCTGGTCGCCAAGGCCCACGACCTGTGCCCGTATTCCCGGGCCACCAAGGGAAACATCGACGTCACGGTCACCGCGACGCAGTGACGCCATGACATCGGCCATGGGCCGACCCTGACAACCGTCACCCCGAGGTCGGGACGTTCGACATCCGCGACCACGCCCCGCGAACCCTAATGTCGATCTCGTCGAACACACCACGACGAGGAGGCGGACATGGCTGGGGGCGACCACAGGACGACCAACCGGAGACCGGCGACGGGCAACCCGTTCCTGCCGCTGCTGCTGGACGTCGGAGTGCCGCTCGGGTCGTACTACCTGCTGCGGCATTTCGACGTCAGCATCGTGACGGCGCTGGCCGTGTCCGGTCTGCTGCCGGCGATCCGGGTGGTGTGGAGCGTGATCCGGCAGCGCTCGGCGGACGGGCTGGCGCTGGCCGTGCTCACGCTGACCGTGGTCAGCATCCCGGTCGCGTTCCTCACCGGCTCACCCAAACTGTTACTGGCCAAGGACTCCCTGGGCACCGGCGTGCTGGGCGTGTGGCTGGCCGTCTCCGTGTTGCTGGGCCGGCCGGCGATGTCCGACGGGATCCGGGCATTCCTGGCCCGGACCGAGGGCAGTGCCGCGGCCTGGGAGCGGCTGGCCGCGGGGTCCGCCGAGTTCCGCCGGTGCCTGAGCGCGGCCACCCTGGTGTGGGCCGTCGGCTTCGTCGTCGAGTGCTTGGCCCGGATCGCGGTGGTGGTGATCCTGCCGGTGGGCACGGCGGTGTGGGCGGTCAACATCGTGCCCGCCGTGGCGATCACCGGCTGCGTCGTCGTGCAGGGCCGCTGGGTGGGCCGGCTGGTCCGGATGATCCGCCGCAGCCAGGCGGAACACGACCGCGAACCGGCCATCCGGCCACTGAGCCTGGCCGCCTGACCCACGAGGCGGCCCGGACCGGTCCGCCCGACCCGGAGCAGGGGGAGCCTCGGGTCGGGCGGACCGCTACGACGACAGGCCCGGCGCCCGCCGGGCGTAGTGCCTCGGGTCGGGCGGACCGCTACGACGACAGGCCCAGCGCCCGCCGGGCGTAGTCCACGGCCATCGCCGTCTGCTTGATCGTCTCGGCCACCACCAGCGACCCGTGGCCGGCGTCGTACCGGTACACCGAGTGTTCGGCACCGCGGGCGGCCAGCCGGTCCAGGTAGTTGTCGATCTGCCGGATCGGGCAGCGCGGGTCGTTCTCGCCGGCGATCACCAGCACCGGCGCCCGCACCTGGTCGACGTAGGTGAACGGCGAGCAGTCCCGGTACAGGTCCGGCAGCTCGTCCGGCGAGCCGCCGAACAGTGCCCGGTCGAACTCGCGCAGCGGTTCCATCTCGTCGGCGAACGCGGTCACGTAGTCGGCCACGGGGACCACCGCCACGCCGGCCGCCCACCGCTGCGGCTGGGTGCCCAGCGCGAGCAGCGTCAGGTAGCCGCCCCATGACGCGCCCTCGACGACCAGCCGCTGTGGGTCGGCCAGGCCCTCCTGGACTGCCCAGTCGCACACTGCGGCGATGTCCTCAAGTTCGGTCAGCCCCGGCCGGCCCTCGATGGCGTCCCGCCACGTCGTGCCGTAGCCGGTCGACCCGCGGTAGTTCACCTCGATCACCACGAAACCGGCGTCCACCCACGCCGCCCGGTACGCGGAGAACCGGTCCTCGTCCGCGGCGTGCGGGCCACCGTGCACGCTGAACACTGTGGGCAGCGGCCCGTCCGGCGCGTCGGCCGGCCGCGCGATGAGCGCGTGCACCCGACCGCCCGGCCCGTCCACGAACGCATCGGTGACCGCGGTGGCCTCCGGCGCCACCGGCCCGGGCGGCGTGAGCAGCACCCGGTCCACCCGGTCGGTGCCCACCGCGCGCACCTGCGCCGGCGACGCGGCGGACGACCACGCGTACTCCACGGTCCCGTCGTCCCGCACCGCGGCCGAGCTGATCGTGCCGGCCGCGCTGTCGACAGTGGACAGTTGCCCGGTGGCGATGTCGAAGCGGTGCAACGTATTCCGCGACCGGTACGTGTGCATGACCAGCAGCGCCGTGCCGTCCGGGTACCAGTCCGCGGTGATCTCGCCGGGCAGGTCGACGTCCAGCACCTGCTCGGTGTCGGCGTCGACGTCCCAGATCAGCAGCTCCTCCTTGCCCCGCCGCTCGTGCGTGACCAGCAGCCGCGGGTCGCCGTCCACCGGCGAGAACTCCAGCGCGTTGAGTCCCTTGCCGGCGCCGTCCCACTTCTCGGCCACCAGATGGCCATCCACCGTGGCCAGCACCCGCAGCGCGGGGTGCCGGCTGTCGCCGTGCTCGGAATGCGTGATCGCCAGCAGCCGCTCGTCCCGGGACAGCGCGGCGATGTTGGCGTTGTGCTTGCTGGCGTAGGCCACCTCGGCCGGGCCGCTGTCCCTGGCCAGCCAGATGGTTGAGCCCTCGTCGGTGTCGGCGCCCACCGCGGTGACCCGGTGGCCGAGCGCCAGGCCGTTGGGATAGCCGGGATGCGTACCGGCGACCGCGGGCCGCACAGCCTCGCCGCCCCCGCCGAACGGCTCACTTACCCACACCCCGAACTCGTCGCCCGCGGTGTCGTCGAACCACCAGATCCGTTCGCCGTCCGGGCTCACCGTGGCGTGCCAGGTACCCTGCGGCCGGTCGGTCACCTTCCGATGCGTGTCGGCCGCCCGGTCCCAGGCGTAGACCTCCCAGACGCCGCTGGCGTTGGACAGGTACACGTTCCGGTCCTGCGCGTCCCGCGCCCACTCCGGCAGGGACACCCGAGCGGCGCTGAACCGGGCCCGCCAGCGGCTCTCCCGCTCCGGGTCGTCGAACAGGGTCACAGGAGCTTCGACGTCAGTCACACCGGAAATCCTGCCACCGGCACAGCCCGGTAGACAGGGACTACCCGCAGACGTACCGCCTCGGACAAGCAACAGACCCGCCCGCGCTACGCGAACGGCCCCGACCTGTCGGGGGCGGGACTTGCACCCACGACGTCCTCGACCGGAGCAAACCGGTGCACGGGCGACCACGGATCGGCGCAGGTCAGGGCGCTACATCGACGTCCGTGAACGTCCGGCGCTGTCCCCACACGCCAACAGCCGTCTTGATGTGACACCCGACACCCTCGGATGTTTGTGGGTCCGGAGGCGCGGCCCTTCGGCGACTCCGTTTTGATTCCGAAAACCTGTGCGGCGGTTCTAGTTTCCCTGCACGAGGAATGGTCGGTTTGATACGCAGTGCTGGCTGAGCCACTGTCACGTACCGTCGCACTGTCCCCTTGGTCATGTCAGGATCGTTGAAGAACGAATTTCAATTCAAATAACCTCGGCGGCCTTAAGTGGTTTTCAGGTGGAGGATCAGCGAGCTTGCTGCCCAGAAGTTCCTCATAGGGACCGAT
>DATEPR010000456.1:0-7512 GCA_035273045.1 Pseudonocardiaceae bacterium
TGCTCGGATCAGCGGACAGGCAGGTTGAGACCTGGCACGTCGAGCTTCTGGTCGAGGCACGAGATCTTGCCGGTGTTCGTGACCTCGCCGCCGGAGTTCGGGAAGTTGTCCCGCCGGTTGCCGTCGGAACTCGTGGTGCACAGCGTCCGGCCCAGGAACACCGGGCTCGTGGGCGCCTCCAGCGGGCCGTTGTTGCGGCGGTCGGTGGTCGGGTCGACCGGGTTGCGGAAGAACTCGGTCACGTCGCGGTTGCCGTCCACGACGACGATCGCCTGGCGCTCGTTCGCGTCCACCCACACCCGGCCGGCGGCGTCCAGCGCGATGCCGTCCGCGCCTTCCAGGAACGGGCTTTCCACGAACACGTCGTCCAGGCACAGTGTGTCCGCCGGGTACGTCTCGTCGCAGCCGGTCGGACTCGCGACGTTGCCGCGGCTGTCCAGCCGCACCCGCCACAGCGCGCCCCGCGCGGTGTCGGCCAGCACGATCCCGCCGTCTGGGGTGAACGCGATGCCGTTCGCGACGATGTCCTGCGGGTTGGGCGTGTTCGGCGTGGCGCCCTGCAGGGTTCCGTTCTGCCGGCCGACGCCGATCGAGTTGGCCATCGGCGGCACCCGGAACACCTCGGACGCGGCGCCGCCGGCCGGTCCGACCCGGTAGACGATGCCCTGCTTGTTGTTGCCGTCGCTGGCCCACAGGTTTCCGTGCTGGTCGAACGCCACACCGTTGGCCTGCGGCACCCCGGTGGCGAACACGGTCGCCTCCGTCGTCGCGTCGCCCGGCGTCAGCACGTCGATCTGGTCCTGCGCCGGCGCGTCGGCGCCGGTGATGTAGAGCCGGTGGTCGGGACCGAACGCGAGTCCGCTCGGCGAGCACGGCGCCGGCACGAAACCGACCTGTGTCGCGTTGCCGCTCGCCACCGCGATCTTCCACACCGGGCACGGGCCACCGCCGCCGCGCTCGGCGACGTACACGTTGCCGTGGTTGTCGCCGGTAAGACCCTCGATGCCGGCCTTCGTGCCCTTGAAGATCGTGGTCCACGTCGCGTTCTGGCCGACCGCTGCCAGCGATGCCGGATCGGCCGCCGCCCCGGAACCGCCCGCTGCCCAGCCGACCAGGACGCCGGCCGCCGAGACCGCCACCGCGAGCAGAGTCGCCGCCCGCCACGCGACACGTCGCTTCGTGACCACATGAGCCTCCTTCATGAGGACTAATGGTCGGACAATAGCGCGGTATTACGGACTGGGACCGGTCGCACGTAACGGCGGGGCCGGTTCCTGGCTGCCCGATCGGCGTGGGTTCAGATCTGGGCGTAACGGTTGGCCGGGCGGGCCAGGCCGAGCCGTTCGCGCAGTGTCGACGCCTGATGGGCGTTGCCGCCGCGCAACCGCGGCGCCAGTTCGCGGGTGATCGCGAGCAGGTCGTGCGGCAGCGTGCCGGGGCGCAGCCGGACGCCGGAAACGCCGGCCGCGTGCCAGTTCCGCACCAGGTCGGCGAGTTCGGCGGCGGTACCGGCGAAGACGGCGGCGTCGGACGCGAACTCGCCACCGGCCAGCTCGTTCAGCCGGGCCAGCCGGCCGGTGGCGTCGGTCGCGTCGAGGAACACCACGAGATCGGCGAACACCCGCAGCGGTTCGGTCCGGCCGATCGCGGCCTCCTCGGCGCGGATCTCGGCGACGATCGGGCCGATGTCCGCCGTCGTCCTGGGCGTGACGAACACGATGTCCGCCACGCGGGCGGCCAGGCGGATCGGCTCGGTGCTGTGGGCCAGCGCCGCCACGATCGGCTGGCCCTGCGGCGGTCGGGGCGTGATCGACGGCCCCTTCACCCGGAACCACTCACCCTCGAAGTCGACGTAGTGCAGCTTGTCGACGTCCACGAACCGGCCGGTCGCCACGTCCCGGATCTCCGCGTCGTCCTCCCAGGAGTCCCACAGCCGCCGCACCACCTCCACGTAGTCGGCGGTCTCGGCGTACCGGTCGGCGTCGTACGGCGCGGCGAACTCGCGCCGCCCGATGTGCGCCGCCTCGTGCGGCCACGCGTTGGCGACCACCCGCACGCCGGCCCGGCCGCCGCTGACGTAGTCCAGCGTCGCGATCGCCTTGGCGATGTGGAACGGCTCGGTGTGCGGCACCATCACCGACGGCACCAGGCCGACGTGCTCGGTGACCGGCGCGACCCTGGCCGCGACCAGCACCGCGTCCAGCCGGCCGCGCACCTGGTCGACGCGGTCGTCGTGCCGGTCGCGGTGGGTGGACTGCATGGCCAGTGAGTCCTCGAACGTCACCAGGTCCAGCAGGCCGGCTTCGGCCTCACGCACCAGGTCGGTCCAGTAGCCTGCGGTGAACAACTCGTCCGGCCGGGCGTCGGGTTCGCGCCACGCGGCCGGATGCCAGCCCGCACCGTCCAGTGCGACGGCCAGGTACGGATTCTCCGGCATCTCGACCTCCCTGCCGGTGCAACGCGCCAGCGGCCCGGTTGTTCCGTGCCGTCCGGCGGTTCCAGTGTCCGGCCCGAGCGGGCGCTCCCCAGGTCAGGACGCGACCAGCACGGCCGTGTCGGCGACACAGCAGCCGGGCAGGATGCCGGCGCAGTCCATCACCATGCGGTGCCGTGCCGGGTCGATGTCGTCGCAGTCCGGTGCCGTGCACTCGACGCCGCCGTCGCCGTGGACGACCAGCGCGCCGTGACAGTGGTCGAGGCCGCGGGCGCATTCGGCGCACTCAGCTGTCATGCCGTCTGTGCTACCACCACGCGGCCCCGGAGCCGGGCAGGACGAGCGGTGTGTCGCCGGTCAGGACTTCTTCCGGACGGACTTCGCCGGCGCCGGCTTGCCGTCCTTGGCCGACCTGCTGCCCGAACTCCGGTTCCGCTTGGCCGCGTCCACGCTGGCCTGGAGCACGTCCACCAGGTCCGGGACCTCCTTCTTGGCCTTCTTGCCGTCCTCGGCGGCGGCCGGTTCCTCGGTCTCGCCGCCGGATATCTTGGCCTCGATCTTGGCCTCCAGCGCGGCCCGGTAGTCGTCGTGGTACTTGTCCGGCTCGAACACCGGTTCGGTCAGCGAGTCGATCAGCGAACCGGCCATCGCCATCTCCCTGGACTGCACCTGCGGGGCGTCCTCGTGCAGGAAGTCGAAGTCCGGGGTGCGCACCTCGTCCGGCCACAGCATCGTGGTCAGCACCAGGACGTCCGAGTACACCCGCAGCACGGCCAGCGACTCGCGCTGCCGCAGCGCCACCTTCGCCACCGCGACGTGCCCGGACTTGTGCAGCGCGTCGCGCAGCAGCGTGTACGCCTTGGCCGCGGCCTTCTGCGGTTCCAGGTAGTAGGTGCGGTCGAAGTAGATCGGGTCGATCGCCTCCAGGTCCACGAACTCCAGCACGTCGATGGTGCGGGACGTGGACAGCGGCAGGTCGGCCAGGTCCGAGCTGGTCAGGATGACCATCTGGCCGTCGTCCAGTTCGTAGCCCTTGGCGATCTCGCCGTACGGGACCTCCTTGTCCTCGGCGGAGCAGAACCGCCGGTACTGGATCCGGGCACCGTCCGTCTCGTGCACCTGGTGCAGGCTGACGTTCTTGTTCTCCGTGGCCGCGTAGAGCTGAATCGGGATCGAGACCAGCCCGAAGGACACGGCGCCCTTCCACATCGCTCGCATCGCTCGCCACCTCCGCCGAGATCCTGCTGCGATCACCCCTGGTCACCGACGGTACGCCGGAAGATCGGCGGCGAACAGTCGGCGTCGCCGCCACGCCCACCCGCCGCGTGCGTTCGCCGGGTCGCTGTCGCCCTGTCGGCTTATTGTCGGACCGTGCAGCTCCCAGTCATGCCGCCCGTGCGTCCGATGCTGGCCAAGGCCGTGCACGAGGTGCCGCGCGCACCCGGGTTGACGTACGAACCCAAGTGGGACGGGTTCCGGTGCGTCGTGTTCCGCGACGGCGACGACGTGGAGCTCGGCTCCCGCAACGACCGGCCGCTGACCAGGTACTTTCCCGAGCTGGTCGACCTGCTGAAGGCCGCGCTGCCACCCCGGTGCGTGGTGGACGGCGAGATCGTCGTCGTCACCGGCACCGGCCTGGACTTCGACTCGCTGCAACTGCGCCTGCACCCGGCGGCGTCCCGGGTGCGCAAGCTGGCGGCCGAGACGCCGGCCAGTTTCGTCGCGTTCGACCTGCTCGCGCTCGGTGACCGGGACCTGACCGACGAGCCGTTCCGGGTGCGGCGGGAACTGCTGGAGGGCGTGCTGGACCGGGCGCTGGCCAGGGTGCACCTGACGCCGCTGACGTCGGATCCCGACGTGGCCGAGGACTGGTTCACCCGGTTCGAGGGCGCCGGGTTCGACGGTGTGATGGCCAAACTGGCCGACGAGCCGTACCAGCAGGACAAGCGCGTGATGTGGAAGGTGAAGCACGAGCGCACGGCCGACTGCGTGGTCGCGGGCTTCCGCTGGCACAAGGACGGCGAGACCGTCGGGTCGCTGCTGCTGGGCCTGTTCGACGAGGCCGGCGTGCTGCACCACGTCGGCGTGGCCAGCAGCTTCGCCGCCGCGCTGCGGGTCCAACTGGTCACCGACCTGGCGCCGCTGCGGGAGAACGCGCTGGATGGGCACCCGTGGCGGGCGTGGGCGGACGCCCAGGCCAACGCGGACGGCCGGATGCCGGGCGCGCTGAGCAGGTGGAACGCGCAGAAGGACCTGTCGTGGGAGCCGCTGCGGGCCGAACGGGTCGCCGAGGTCCGCTACGAGCACCTGGCGGCCGGCCGGTTCCGGCACACCGCCCGGCTGGTCCGGTTCCGGCCGGACCGGGAGCCGGCCTCCTGCACCTACGCCCAACTGGCCGAGGTGGCGCCGGCCGAACTGGCCGCACTGTTCGGCGCGGAAGCGCGCTAGCCGGAGGCCGCGGCGGGTGGCCCGCTGCCGGAGCGGTTGCGGTCAGCGGGCGTCCTGGTCGAATTCGGCGCGGACGCCGAGCAGGCGGACCGGGCGGGTCTGGTCGAACCAGGACAGCACCGTCAGCGCCGCCTGCCGGATTTCCGGCTCGGCGTCGGTGGGTTCGGGCAGCGTCATGCTCCTGGTCCGGGTGATGAAGGGCGCGTAGCGCACCTTCACGCCCACCCGCAGCGCCGGGCGGCCCTCGGCGACGACGTCCGCGGTGACCCGGCCGGCCAGCGCGGCCACCTCCTCGGTGACCCGCGACCAGTCGGTCAGGTTCTGCTGGAACGTCACCTCCCGGCTGCGCGACCTGGCCACCCACGGCGTCGCGGTGACCGTGGCGTCGCCGGCGCCCAGCGCCAGCGTCCGGTACCACGGTCCCATCCGGGGACCGAACCGCGCGGCCAGCGCCACCGGGTCGGCCCTGGCCAGGTCGGCCACCGTGACCAGGCCGTGCTCGGCCAGTTTCGCCGAGGTCCGCCGGCCGATGCCCCACAACGCCTCGGTGGGCCGGTCGGCCATGACGGCGACCCAGTTGTCCCTGGTGAGCCGGTAGACGCCGGCCGGTTTGGCGAAACCGGTGGCGATCTTGGCGCGCAGCTTGTTGTCGCCGATGCCGACCGAACTGGCCAGGCCGGTCTCGTCGGCGATCGCCTGCCGCACGTCGGCGGCCAGCGCCTCCGGGTCGTCGGTCCGCGCGCCCAGGAACGCCTCGTCCCAGCCCAGCACCTCGACCACGACCGGGAACTCGCGCAGCGTCGCCATCACCCGCTCCGACACCGCCTCGTAGGCGGGCGCGTCGGACGGCAGGAACACGGCGTCCGGGCACCGTTTCGCCGCCGTGCGCAACGGCATTCCGGAGTGCACGCCGAACTCCCGCGCCCGGTACGACGCCGTGGCGACCACGCCGCGCAGCGTCGGATCACCCTGCCCGCCGACCACCACCGGCTTGTCCCGCAGTTCCGGCCGTCGCCCGATCTCGACGGCCGCGATGAACTCGTCGAGATCGACGTGCAGCACCCAGTCCCTGGTGGACACGGCTCCAGTATCGCCATGCCGGCGACAGCCGTGCCGAGCCGTCAGGCGGCGTCGTGGAAGACCAGGCCGAGCGTGTGCCGGCGGCCGGACCGGATCGCCGACACGCCGTGCCGGACCGGTGCCGCCGACCAGCCCCTGGCCGACGCGACCGGGCGGTCCCTGGTGGTGAACACCAGGCCGTGGCCGTGCGGGACCAGCGTCGCCGTGCCCCGGGACTGCGCCCTCGGCCGCTGTTCGACCAGCAGGAACTCGCCGCCGGTGTGGTCGTTGCCCGGGTCGTTCAGGTTGACCACCACCTGGAGCGGGAACACCTTGTCGCCGTACAGGTCGCGGTGCAGCGCGTTCCAGTCGCCGGTCTCGTACCGCAGCAGGATCGGCGTCGGCCGGGTCTGGCCGGCGGCGTGGCACTCGGCCAGCCACTCGGCCAGCGTGTCCGGCCATTCCGCGTCCCGGCCGAGCCGTTCGTACCAGCTCCGCGCGATCGGCAGCAGCCGCACGTACAGTTCCTCACGCAGCCGCGCCACCGGTTCCGGGAACGGCTCGGCGAAGTAGCGGTACTCGCCGCTGCCGAACCGGTGCCGGTTCATGTCCACTGTGGACCGGAACCGGTCCGGCTGGTCGTACAGCGCGGCGATCGTCGCGCATTCCTTGGCCGTCAACAGCTTCGGCAGGGCCGCGCAGCCGAGGTCGTCCAGTTCGGCAGCGACCGCGTCCCAGTCGGCCGATGCGACCCGTCGAGCGAACACGTCCGTCATGCCGTGGCCTCCATTCGCAACAGCGTTCGTTTCACGTCCGCGCCTCCCACGTACTGGCCGTACGAACCGTCCGACTTCACCACCCGGTGGCACGGCACCACGAGCGGCAGCGGATTGCGCGCGCACGCCGAGCCGACCGCCCGGACCGCCTTCGGGCTGCCGGCGGCCGCCGCCACCTCGGCGTAGCTTTCCGTTCGGCCGTAGGCGATGTGCGGCAGGTGGGTGAGCACCGCCCGGCGGAAACCGGTGGCCAGCCGCAGGTCCAGCGGCAGGTCGAACGCGGTGCGCCGGCCGGCGAAGTACTCGTCGAGCTGCCGGCTCGCGGTGTCCAACCGGGCCGGTGCGCGCAGGATCCGCGGGCTGACCGTCGCGGCCAGCGCGGCCAGGACGTCGTCCACGCCCTGGGTGTGGTAGGCGATCCGGACCAGCCCCTGGCCGGTCGCGGCCAGCAGCAGTTCGCCCACCGGCGAGTCGATGGTGCGGTAGGCGACGTCCAGCACGCCGTCCTGGTCGGCCGCCGCCACCAGCCTGGCGTGCAGCCGGGCGCTCATGTCCTCGTCCACCGAGGACAGTGCGTCGAACAGCCCGTCGGTCATGGTTTCCCTCCCGGATACGTGGTGCGCAGGGTCTTGATCCCGTCGGCGGCCGCCCTGCGCGCGGCATCCGTGGTCTGTCCGGTGATGCGGGCGATCTCGGCGTACGGCAACCCGGCCAGGTAGTGGTACGCCACGGCCGTGCGCTGCTTGAGCGGCAGTTCGGCCAGCGCCCGCCACAGGTCGCCGTCCCAGTCGTCCG
>DATEPR010000457.1:0-9017 GCA_035273045.1 Pseudonocardiaceae bacterium
GGAGAACATGATCCAGCCCGACCTGGTCCGCCGCACCTGCTGGGAACCGCCGGCCAACCTGACCGAGGACGCCGTGGCCGACACCCTACGAGCCGGCGGCGCCCGCGAGTGGCAGATCCGCCTGACCGCCACCGCACTGACCACCGCCCTACGCGCCACCGCCGGGTGACCCCACTGGTTACCGGTGGGTAACCGCGGCTAGAGTGGCGTTACCAGCCGGTAAGTCATGAGCCAGGAGGGACCAGCGGTGGCCGCACCAGCAGCGCGTGCCGTGCGTGACGTGGTCTTCGTCGAGGGCGTGCGGACGCCGTTCGGCAAGGCCGGCAAGTCCGGCATCTACGCGGAGACCAGGGCGGACGACCTGATCGTCAAGGTCATCCGGGAACTGTTGCGCCGCCATCCGGAACTGCCGCCGGACCGGGTGGACGAGGTGGCCATCGCCGCCACGACCCAGATCGGCGACCAGGGCCTCACCATCGGCCGCACCGCCGCCCTCCTCGCGGGCCTGCCCAAGTCGGTGCCCGGCTTCGCGATCGACCGGATGTGCGCGGGCGCCATGACCGCCGTGACCACCACGGCCGCCGGCATCGGGTTCGGCGCCTACGACGTGGTGATCGCCGGCGGTGTCGAGCACATGGGGCACCACCCGATGGGCGAGGGCGTCGACCCGAACCCGAGGATCATCGCCGACCGGCTGGTCGATCCGTCGGCGCTGGTCATGGGCCAGACCGCGGAGAACGTGCACGACCGGTACCCGGAGATCACCAAGGACCGGTGCGACACCTACGCCGCCCGCAGCCAGGAGCGGTACGCCGACGCGGTGAAGGCCGGCAAGATCGGGCCGGAACTGGTCCCGGTCGCCATCCGGTCCGCCGAACTGGGCTGGGGCCTGGCCACCGAGGACGAGCAGCCCCGGCCGGGCACCACGGTGGCGGCGCTGGCCGGTCTGCGCACGCCGTTCCGCCCGCACGGCAGGGTCACCGCGGGCAACTCGGCCGGCCTCAACGACGGCGCCACCGGCTGCCTGCTGGCCGCCGAGGAGACCGCCCGCGAACTGGGCCTGCCGGCCGCGATGCGGCTGGTCGGCTACTCGTTCGCCGGTGTCGAACCCGAGGTGATGGGCGTCGGCCCGGTGCCGGCCACCGAGCGGGCGCTGGCCAGGACCGGGCTGTCCATCGACGACATCGGCCTGTTCGAGATCAACGAGGCGTTCGCCGTGCAGGTGCTGGCGTTCCTGGACCACTTCGGCATCTCGGCGGACGACCCGAGGGTGAACCAGTGGGGCGGCGCGATCGCCTGCGGCCACCCGCTGGCGGCGTCCGGCGTGCGGCTGATGACGCAACTGGCCCGGCAGTTCGCCGAACGGCCGGACGTCCGCTACGGCATCACCACGATGTGCATCGGCATCGGCATGGGTGGCACCGTGATCTGGGAGAACACCAACTGGGAGGGTGCGGACAAGTGAGCATCGACGCCAAGGCCGCGTTCCCGGACGAGGTGGTCACCACCGCGACCACCCGGCTGGTCGACGTGCCCGGACTGACCGGACAGGTCGCGCTGGTCACCCTGGACAACGGCCACGACCACACCCGGCCCTCCACGTTCGGCCCGCAGGGCCTGGCCAGCCTGGACCGGGCGCTCGACGAGGCGTTCGCCGCGGATCCGGTGGCCATCGCGGTCACCGGCAAGCCGTTCGTGTTCGCGGTCGGCGCCGACCTGTCGGGCGTCGGGCGGCTCACGTCCCGCGAACTGGCCCACGCCGTCGCCAAGGCCGGCCACGACGTGTTCCGCCGGCTGACCGAGTCGACCGTGCCGACGTTCGCCTTCGTCAACGGCGCGGTCCTGGGCGGCGGCCTGGAACTGGCGTTGTCCTGCCACTACCGCACGCTGATCGGCAACGCGGCGGCCATCGCGTTCCCGGAGTGCTTCCTGGGCCTGTTCCCCGGCTGGGGTGGCACGCAGTTGCTGCCGAACCTGATCGGCATGGACGGTGCCGTGACGGTCATCATCGAGAACGCACTGAACCAGAACAAGATGCTCAAGCCGGCCCAGGCCAGGGCGATGGGCATCGTGGACGTGGTGTTCGACTCGGCTGACTACCTGGAACAGTCGCTGCTGTGGCTGGCGTCGGTGGTGCGCGGTGAGACCACTGTGGACCGTCCGATGGTGGACCGAGGCGATGCGTGGGACGCCGCGCTGGCGCGCGCCCGCGCCGTCGTCGACGGCCGCACCCACGGCGCGTCCCCCGGTGTGCTGCGCGCGCTGGACCTGTTGGCACTGGCCAGGAACAACGACCTCGACGCCGGCTACGCCGCCGAGACCGAGGCACTGGCCGACGTGTTGATGACCGACGAGCTGCGGGCCGGCCTGTACTCGTTCGACCTGGTGAACAAGCGCGCCAAGCGGCCGGCCGGCGCGCCGGACCGGAGCCTGGCCAGGGATGTGACGAAGGTGGGCATCGTCGGCGCCGGCCTGATGGCCAGCCAGCTGGCGCTGCTGTTCGTGCGCCGCCTCAAGGTTCCCGTGGTGCTGACCGACGTGGACCAGTCCCGTGTGGACAAAGGCGTCGGTTATGTGCATGACGAGATCGGCAAGCTGCTGGGCAGGCAGCGGATCAGCCAGGACGAGGCGAACCGGTTGACCGGCCTGGTGTCCGGCTCGCTGGACAAGGCAGCGTTCGCCGACGCCGACTTCGTCATCGAGGCCGTGTTCGAGGAACTGTCGGTGAAGCAGCAGGTGTTCGCCGAGGTGGAGGAGCACGTCGCGGCCACGTGCGTGCTGGCGACGAACACGTCGTCGTTGTCGGTCACGGAGATGGCGGCCAAACTGCACCACCCGGAGCGGGTCGTCGGCTTTCACTTCTTCAACCCGGTGGCGGTGCTGCCATTGCTGGAGATCGTGCGCGGCGAGCTGACCGACGACGCGACACTGGCCACGGCGTTCGCGGTCGGCAAGCAGCTGAAGAAGTCCAGCGTGCTGGTGAAGGACGCGCCGGCGTTCGTGGTGAACCGGCTGCTCACCCGGTTCCTCGGCGAGGTGGTCGCGTCCGTGGACGAGGGCACGCCGTTCGAGGTGGCGGACAGCGCGCTGGAGCCGCTGGGCCTGCCGATGACGCCGATGGTGCTGTTGCAGTTGGTGGGGCCGGCGGTGGCGCTGCACGTCGCGGAGACCATGCACGCGGCCTTCCCGGACCGGTTCGGGTTGAGCGACAACATGCGCCGGTTCGTCGAGGCCGGCAAGACGGCGGTGTGGACGTGGGACGAGCAGGGCCGGCAGAGCGTCGACCCCGAGGTGGCCGCGCTGTGGCAGCAGGGCGACCGGCCGCTGACCGCGGAGCAGGTGCGGGAACGGGCACTGGCGGCGCTGGCCGAGGAGATCCGGCTGATGGTGGACGAGGGCGTGGTCGCCGAGGCCCAGGACATCGACCTGTGCCTGCTGCTGGGCGCCGGCTGGCCGTTCTGGCTCGGCGGCATCACCCCGTACCTGGACCGCACCGGAGTCGCCCAACGCACCAACGGCACGCCGTTCCTGGCACCCGGAGTCGCGTCGGTCCCGGCGTGACGGATGGCGTGGTTCAGGACGCCTTCAGGTCCTGAACCACGTTATACACCGCGTCCTGCACAGCGATCCGCACTTCCTGCCGGATCAGCTCACGCAGCTCCGCCTCAGCGGGAGTGGTCCCCTTCAGCCGCTGCACGATCCACGAGCGGACCAATGTGGACGTCGGCAGCTCGGCACGATCCGCCGCGGCCTGCACGGCCGCCACCTCTTCGGCGGTCAGCCGGACCGAGAAGACGGTCGACCGACTGAGATTCGGCCGCGTGCCGACATCATCCGGCAACGGATCGGTGCTGTCCTTCGTGGCCTCCGCCTCGTCACGGACGAGTCGCTCCAGTTCGTCATAGTTCACGAGAGCCCCTTTCGATACCGCCGAAGATCCTGACCGCTGGCCTTGTAGGCGTTGGCCCGCGCAGTCGCCAAGCCTGATCCGCGCCCCACCAGGTCAGTGGGCGGCTGGCAACCGGACCGTGACCGTCAGGCCGCCTTCCGGGACCGGTTCGGCGTACAGCTGCCCGCCGTGCGCCGACACCACCGCCCGCACGATCGACAATCCCAACCCCGTCCCCGACTGGGCCGTCCGGTCCACGCCACCGCGCCGGAACGGCTCGAACAGTTCCGTCACCCGGTCCGCGGGCACCGGCCGGCCGGACGAGCTGACCCGCAACGCCGACCAGTGGTCGTCGGTCTCGGTCCGCACGTCGATCCAGCCGCTGTCCACGTTGTGCCGGATCGCGTTCTCCAGCAGGTTTCCGGCGACCCGCTCCAGCAGGGCCGGGTCACCGCACACCTGCGCGGGCGCGGTCTGGAACGCCGTGGTCAGGCCGAGGGCGTCGGCGTCGGACTTGGTGGCGTGCCACGCCGACGCGACCACCGACGCCAGGTCGACCGGTTCGCGCGTGGCCAGGCCGGCGCCTTCGGTCCGGGCCAGCAGCAGCAGCGCCTCGACCAACTGCGCCGCGCGCACGGCGGCCTGGCCGACCACGCCGGCCATCCGGCGCAGTTCCTCGACGTCCGCCGCCGGATCGGACAGGGTCACGTCCAGCTCGGTCCGGATCACCGACAGCGGCGTGCGCAACTCGTGACTGGCGTTGGCGACGAACCGGCGCTGCGCCTCGAACGTGGCCTGGAGCCGGTCCAGCATGGCGTCGAAGGTGTCGGCGAGTTGGGCCACCTCGTCGCGCGGGCCGCGCAGCGCGATCCGCTCCCCCAGCGACTCGGCGGACAGCCGGCGCGCGGTGGCGGTCACGTCGGACAGCGGGCGCAGCAGCCGGCCGGTCAGTGTCCACGCCAAAATCGCCGCCGCCAGCACGACCAGCAGGAACGCCAGTGAACCGGCCTGCAACACCCGGTCCCGGGCGTGGTCCCGCAACACGTCCGCCCACTGGCTGGCCGGCACCCGCACGCCGTCCACCGTCACCGACGAGCCCGGCGGCAGGTCGGGCGTGGCGGCGACGACGTCGCCGACCAGCAGCCACCCCAACCAGAGCAGCAGGCCACTGACCCCGGCGGTCAGCGCGGTGGCCAGGAGGGTCAGCCGGACCCGGAGTCCCGGTCCACGCCGACCGCGCACCACGGTGCGGTCAGTCAACGTCAGCCGTCGACCTCCACGTGGCCGGCGGCCGGGACGCGGTAGCCGGAGCCGACGACCGTGTCGATGATGCCCGGTTCGCCGAGCTTCTTGCGCAGCGTCATCACAGTCACCCGGACCGTCGTGGTGAACGGGTCGGCGTTCTCGTCCCACACCCGTTCCAGCAGTTCCTCGCTGCTGACCACGGTGCCGCCCGCGGCGAGCAGCACCTCAAGCACGCCGAACTCCTTGCGGGTCAGCTCGATCGGCTGCCCGGCGCGCAGCACGGTGTGCTTGGCGGGGTCGAGTTCCACGTCACCGGCGCGCAGCACCGGCGGGGTGGCCGGAGTGGACCGGCGGGCCAGCGCCCTGACCCTCGCCACCAGTTCGGGGAAGGCGAACGGCTTGGCCAGGTAGTCGTCCGCGCCCAGCGACAGGCCCTCGACCCGGTCGGCGACGCCGTCGCTCGCGGTCAGCATGATCACCCGGCTGATCGCGCCGGACGCGACGATCTCCTGGCAGAGCTGGTCACCGGACATGCCGGGCAGGTCCCGGTCCAGGACGACCACGTCGTACCGGGTGACCGACACCTTCTCGTGGCCGGTGTCACCGTCCAGTGCCACGTCGACCGCCATGCCCTCGCGCCGCAGGCCACGCGCGATCGCCTCGGCCAGCGGCTGTTCGTCCTCGACTACCAGGATGCGCACCCTTATACGGTGCCACACCAACCTGAAGCGGCGACGGGCAACCCGCAGGTCAGGCGAGTTCGGCGCGCCGGTCCCCGGCCAGCCGCAGGGCCGCCTTCGCGGCCAGCGGGCCGAGCCGCTCCAGCACGCCGTCGACCACGTCCGCCGCGGTCAGCCCGACGGCGGTGAGCACCTGGTCCCTGGTGCCGGGCGCGATGAACCGCTGCGGCACCGCGAAGTCCACCAGCGGCACGTCCAGGCCGGCGTCCCGCAGCGCGGCGGCCATGGTCCAGCCGAAACCGCCGTGCCGGCCGCAGTCCTCCACCGTGGCCACCAGCCGGTGCTCGGCCGCCAGTTCGATCAGCTCCTCCGGCACCGGCAGCACCCACCGGGGGTCCACCACGGTCGCGTCGACACCCTGGTCGGCCAACCGGTCACCGGCCTCGACACCGAGCGCGCCGAACGCGCCGACCGCGACCAGCAGCACGTCCTTGGCACCGCCGGACCGCAGCACGTCCACCGAACCCACCCGGTCGACCGCGGGCACCGACTCGATGACGCCGCCGCGCGGGAACCGCAGCACACTCGGGCCGTCGGCCACGTCGACCGCCTCCCGCAGCTCGGTACGCAGCGTGCCGGCGTCCCTCGGCGCCGCCACCCGGATGCCCGGGACCAGGCCGAGGATGGACAGGTCCCACATGCCGTGGTGGCTGGCGCCGTCCGGCCCGGTGATGCCGGCCCGGTCCAGGACCAGGGTGACCGGCTGGCGGTGCAGGGCCACGTCCATCAGGACCTGGTCGAACGCGCGGTTCAGGAACGTCGAGTAGATCGCCACCACCGGGTGCAGGCCGCCCATCGCCATGCCCGCGGCCGACGTCACCGCGTGCTGTTCGGCGATGCCCACGTCGAAGCAGCGCTTCGGGTAGGCGGCGGCGAACTTGTCCAGACCGGTCGAGCCGAGCATGGCGGCGGTGACCGCGACCACGTCCGGCCGGTCGGCGCCGATGCGCACCAGCTCCTGCGCGAACACCGACGTCCAGCCGGGCTTCTTGGCGTTGGTGGGCGCGCCGGTGCGCGGGTCCATCGGGTCGGTCTGGTGCATCTGGTCGGCTTCGTGGTTCTCCGCCGGCGCGTAGCCGTTGCCCTTGCGGGTCACGGCGTGCACGATGACCGGCCCGCCGAACGCCTTGGCCCGCTCCAGCGCGGACTCCAGCGCGCCCAGGTCGTGGCCGTCCACCGGGCCGATGTACTTCAGGCCCAGATCGGCGAACATGCCCTGCGGCGCCAGCGCGTCCTTCACGCCGGCCTTGGCCGCGTGCAGCGCGGTGTAGATCGGCCGGCCGACGACCGGAGTGGACAGCAGCGCCCGCTTGCCGCCCTCCAGTGCCCGCTCGTAGCCGGGCCGCAGCCGTAGGGTGGCCAGGTAGTCGGCGAGGCCGCCGATGGTCGGCGAGTAGGAGCGGCCGTTGTCGTTGACCACGACGACCACCGGCCGGGTCGGGTCGGCGGCGATGTTGTTCAGCGCCTCCCAGCACATGCCGCCGGTCAGGGCGCCGTCGCCGACGACGCACACGACATGCCGCCGCTCACCGGCCAGTTGGAACGCCTTGGCCAGACCGTCCGCATAGGACAGTCCAGCCGAGGCGTGGCTGTTCTCGACGAGATCGTGTTCGCTCTCCGCCCGGTTCGGGTACCCGGACAAGCCGTCCTGCTGGCGCAGCCGGTCGAAGGCGGCCTGCCGGCCGGTCAGGATCTTGTGCACGTAGGCCTGGTGTCCGACGTCCCAGACGATGGCGTCGCGCGGGGAGTCGAACACCCGGTGCAGCGCCAGTGTCAGCTCCACCACACCTAGGTTCGGGCCGAGGTGACCGCCGGTCCTGGACACCTTGTCCACCAGGAACGATCGGATCTCGACCGCCAGCCGGTCCAACTCGTCGAGGGCGAGCCGCTTGACATCTGCGGGACCGTGCACGGACTCCAGCAACGACACCACTCCACCTCACCTCGGTCGCGGTTCCGGCCAGTCTAGGACCGTGGCGGAACAACGGTGTGCCCGGCGACCCCAGGGGTGTCACGCTACGGCTACCGAGCGTCCAAGGTAAGCGGCCAGACGGTCAGCGGCGGCCGCGTCATCAGGCACGGGCTGTGATTCCTCGAAAGGCAACTGAGTTCGTGGCCGGTCACCCAGTTGAGTGGTCCACGCGGACCGGACCACTTCGGCGAGCTCCGGGTCCAGGTTGGTGTCCTGGCCGGTCGCCCGGGCCAGGTCCCAGGCGTGCACGAACAGTTCCGCGACCCGCATGTACACCAGGACGGAGCCGGGCCGCTCGCCCATCGGCGTGCTGACGGTCCGCTCCATCAGTCCCGGTGTGCGCAATGTCTCGCGGTTGGCCGCGACCGCCGCGGCGAACGCGGCCTTCGGGTCGGCGCCGAGGTGGTCGGCGCCGCGGTCCGGATGCGCGCGGCCGGCGACGATCGCCTCCACCATGAGGCTCCCGGTCACCAGGTGATTCAGCACGGCGCGCACGTTCCAGTCGGCGCACGGCGTCGGCAGGGTGAGCTGGTCGTCCGCGATGCCGTTCACCACGGTGGTGGCGGCAGCGGCGGCGCGATCGAAGGCGTCAATCGGTTCCATGTGCGCATCGTGTCACTCCGCGCCGACGATCACGTGGAGTTCAGACCCTCAGCAGGGCCACGCACTCCACGTGGTGCGTCATCGGAAAGGCGTCGAACGCGCGCAGGCCGGCGAGCGCGTAGCCGTGCCCGGCGAAGATCGCCACGTCCCTGGCCAGCGCCGCCGGGTCGCACGCCACGTACACCACGCGGTCCGGCCGCCGTCCGGCGATCGCGTCCACCACGGCCTGCCCGGCGCCCTTGCGCGGCGGGTCGAGGACCACGACGTCCGGGCGGTCGTCCTCGTCCGCCGAGGTGACCGCCCGTTCCACCCGGTCGGCGACGCACCGCACCTGGGGCAGGTCGGCCAGGTTCGCCTCGGCGTCGGCCACCGCCGACCGGGACGACTCCACCAGCAACACCCCGCCGGTGACGCCCACCTGCTCGGCCAGCACCGCCGCGAACAGCCCGGCGCCGCCGTACAGGTCCCAGGCCCGGCCGCCCACCGGTGCGGCGGCCCACTCCGCCACCACGGCGGCGAACGTCTCCGCTGCGGCCGGATGCACCTGCCAGAACCCGTCGGCGCGCAG
>DATEPR010000458.1:0-5861 GCA_035273045.1 Pseudonocardiaceae bacterium
ATAGGCGATGCCCAGAGCTAGCTTGGCAACGGTGTTGGCCGAAGCCGGCGCGACGACGTAGCAGCCCACCGCGGGCGTGGGCTGGTCTCGTGGGGTCGGCGGTTCGATGCACACTGGATAGCCGGTGACCGTCTCGATCTCGCCGACCGCACGGGAGTCGGTGAGCCAACGACCTCCATCGCCGGCCGGACGAGACCGGGCAGCACGTCTTCCACACCGCCAGCGCTGGCGACGACAACGCCCAGGACGCGACCCACGGGCTATGCCGAGAGGTATTGGTGCTGGTCAGCGGCACTCTCTGGCCATGATCGCGTGGTCGGAATGGAGAGGGCGGACGAGTCGGCTTGTAAGCCGGATTCTGTGCTCGGTCCTGCGGGCCGAGCGGCGGCCATCCATCTTGGCCTGTCGTTGCCGGCAGGCTCCAGCGGCCTACCCGCAGGCTCGGACGGGCCGTCCTCGAACGCCTGCGCAGGAGTCGGTACCGCTGACTCCCTTGTGGCCTTGCTCCGGGTGGGGTTTACCTAGCCGCCCCGGTCACCCGGGGCGCTGGTGGTCTCTTACACCGCCGTTTCACCCTTACCCGGCTCGCGCCGGGCGGTTTGTTTTCTGTGGCACTGTCCCGCGGGTCGCCCCGGGTTGCCGTTAGCAACCACCCTGCCCTGTGGAGTCCGGACTTTCCTCGGCCGGACGTGCCGGCCGCGGCCGCCCCACCGACTCGTCCGCGTTCACCAGCATATCGCCACCTCAGTAGCCGGTCAGGTGGGCCGTGTCGTTGACCAGCCGGACGGATGTGTTGCCGTCCGGGTAGAACTCGATGATCGACAGGGACGCCAGGTCCAGGTGCAGCCGGAACAGCAGTGACGGGCCGACTTCCAGGGCGATGCGCAGCAGGGTCTTGATCGGCGTGACGTGGCTGACCACGACCACCGTGCCACCGCCGTGCCGTTCCAGGATCCGGTCGCGTGCCCTGGCGACCCGTTCGTGGACCTGGTCGAAGCTCTCGCCGCCGGGTGTGGGCACGGACGGGTTGGTCAGCCAGGCGCTGTGCAGTTCCGGGTCCCGGGTTCGGCACTCCAGGAAGGTCAGGCCCTCCCAGGCGCCGAAGTCGGTTTCGGTCAGGTCGTCCAACGCCGCCACCGGGGCGCCCGTCGTCTTGGCCACCTGGTCGGCGGTCTGGCGGGCGCGGGTCAGTGGGGACGTGACGATCGCGGTGACGCCGAACGTGGCCAGGCGGTGGGCCGCGGCTGCGGCCTGCGAGAGGCCCGTTTCGGTGAGTGGTGGGTCGCCGCGGCCGGAGTAGCGGCGTTCGGCGGACAGGGCGGTCTGGCCGTGGCGCAGCAGGATCAGCCTGGTCGGGGCGCCCGTCGCGCCCGTCCACGATGCCGGCTCAGTCACGGACGGCGTCCATCGCCTCGTTCGCCAGCCGGTCGGCTGCCTTGTTCCGCTCCCTCGGGACCCACTCGAAGGTGACCCCGGCGAACCCGGCCACGATGTCCCTCGCCTGCCGCGCTAGCGTTTGCAGACCCGCGTGCTTGATCTTCCACCGGCCGGACATCTGCTCCACCACGAGCCGCGAGTCCATCCGCACGTCCACGTGGGACGCCCCGAGATCCCGGGCCGCCGTGAGGCCGGCGATCAGGGCCGAGTACTCGGCCACGTTGTTGGTGGCGATGCCGAGCCCGGCCTTCCGTTCGGCGAGCACCACGCCGGTGGCCGCGTCACGCACCACGGCGCCGTACCCGGCTGGCCCCGGATTGCCCCGGGAACCGCCGTCCGCCTCCACGACCACCCGCGTCGTCACAGACCCGACTCCGGGGTCCGGATCAGGATGGCGCCGCACTCCTCGCAGCGGACCACCTCGTCGGCCGCCGCGCTCTTGATGTGCGTGATCGCGTTGCGGTCCAGCTCCAACCGGCACGCACCGCACCGCCTGGCCCGCAGCAGCGCCGCGCCGGTGCCCTTCTGGGCGCGGATCCGGTCGTACAGGGCCAACAGGTCGGCCGGGAAGCCGGCTGCCAGTTTCGCCCGTTCCTCGGTCCGCCGGGCCTGGCCGGTCTCCAGTTCGGCCAGCGCCTCGTCCCTGCGCTGCCGTGCCTCGGCCAGGGCCTGCTCGGCCGCGTCCAGTTCGACCTTCGCGTGGGCGACGTCCATCTCGACGGCCTCGCGCCGCTCCATCAGTTCCAGCAGGTCGTCCTCAAGCGCCGACTGCCGGCGGGTGAGGCTGTCCAGCTCGTGCTCCAGGTCGGCGACTTGCCGGGTGCCGACGTTGCCGCCCCTGAGCAGCGACCGGTCCCGGTCCTCCCTGGCCCGCACCGTCTCGATCTCGGCCT
This sequence comes from Pseudonocardiaceae bacterium, assembly GCA_035273045.1. Taxonomy (GTDB): domain Bacteria; phylum Actinomycetota; class Actinomycetes; order Mycobacteriales; family Pseudonocardiaceae; genus DATEPR01. The sequence continues at coordinate 2,331 of DATEPR010000458.1, forward strand.
CCTGCTTGCTGGCGTCGCGGTTCAGGTCGTCCAGGGTGGTCTGCACGGCGACCAGCTTGTCCCGCTTCTCCCGGTCTACCCGTTCCCGCTCGGTGATCTCGGCCAGTTCGGGCAGGGTGCGTCGCCGGTGGTCGATCCTGGTCAGTTCGGTGTCGACCTCGGCGAGGTCGAGGAGCCGGCGCTGCACGGCTGGGTCAGCTTTCACGCTGGTGTCCTCCGCGGTCGCCCGCACCGACGGTCCACGGATCGGTGCGGTGGGTGGAGACGAAGACATCGACCGTACCGCCGGCCGCCGCACGGAGTATGACGGCCGCCTGGTCGCACCACGGCCACTCACTGGCCCAGTGCGCCACGTCCACCAACGCTGGCGCGCCGGGCCGGGCAAGATGCTCGCTGGCCGGGTGGTGGCGCAGGTCGGCGGTCACGTAGGCGTCGACACCGGCCCGCAGGGCGTCGTCCAGGAAACCGTCACCGGCGCCGCCGCACACCGCGACCGTCCTGATCGGACGGTCAGGCGCGCCGGCCGCGCGGACGCCCCACGCCGTGGCGGGCAGTGCGGCCTCGACCCGAGCGGTGAAGTCGCGCAGCGGCTCGGCGGCCGGGAGGGTGCCGATCCGGCCGGTTCCGGTGACGCCGTCGGCCGACGGCACCAGTGGGCCGGTCACCGTGAGGCCGATGGCGGCGGCGAGCGCGTCGGACACGCCCGGCGCGGCCGAGTCGGCGTTGGTGTGGGCGCAGTACAGCGCGACACCGGCCCTGATCAGCCGGTGCACCACACTCCCCTTCGGCGTGTTCGCCGGCACGCCGTGCACTCCGCGCAACAGCAGCGGATGGTGGGCGACCAGCAGTTGCGCGCCCGCGTCGATCGCCTCGTCCACTGTGGATGTAACAGGGTCGACGCAGACGTGCGTCCTGGTCACCGGCTGGCCGGGGTCACCGCAGACCAGGCCGACGGCGTCCCACGGCTCGGCGAGTTCGGGCGGGTACGCGGTCTCCAGCGCGGCGATCAGCTCGGCGACGGTCGTCATGCGGCGACCCCGGCGGCCAGTTCGGCCCGCAGGGCGGCCAGCAGCGGGGCGCACCGGTGGGGCGGGCGCACCGCGATCCGCAGGTGGTCGGCGGTCAGCCCGGGGAACGTGTCCGCCCGGCGGACCGCGATTCCCCTGTCCCGCAACGACTCCCGCAGCCGGGCACCGTCCGGCACCCGGACCAGCAGGAAGGGTCCTTCGGCCGGCTGGTGAACCCGCATACCCGGGAGGGCGGCGAGCTGGGCGGCCAGCCAGGCCCGGTGGGTGACCAGTTCCGTCGTGTGCGCGCCGGCTTCGGCCACCGCACGATGCTCAGAACAGGCCCGCACGGCGGCCAGCACCAGGCTACTCACCGGCCACTGTGGACGGTGACAGGTCAGCGCGGCGATGAGGTCCGGCGCGCCGATGGCGTAGCCGGCGCGCAGTCCGGCCAGTGCCCACGTCTTGGTCAGGCTGCGCAGTATCAGCACGCCGGGCGTTCGCCGGTCGCCGGCCAGTGACTCCCGCTCGCCGGGCACGGCGTCGATGAACGCCTCGTCCACGACCAGCACCCGGGCCGGCCGGGCCAGCGCGCGGATCGTGTCCGCCGGGTGCAGGACGGATGTCGGGTTGGTCGGGTTGCCCACGACCACCAGGTCGGCGGCGTCGGGCACCAGCGACGGGCGCAGGGCGTAGTCCCCGGACAGCAGCACCCGGTGCACGGGTACGCCGGCGTCGGCCAGGGCGATCTCCGGTTCGGTGAACGACGGGTGGACCACGGCGGCCAGCGTCGGGCGCAGGCCGGGCAGCAGGGCGAAACCCTCGGCGGCGCCGGCCAGCACGGCGATCTCGTCGGGTTGGCGGTGGTGCCGCTCGGCGACGGCCTGCCGGGCCAGGGCGTCCTGCTCGGCGGACGGGTAGCGGCCGAGCCTGGGCAGTTCGGCGGCGAGGGTGTCCAGCAGCCAGGCGGGTGGCTCGTCGAGCCGTACGTTGACGGCGAAGTCGGCCAGTCCGGGGGCGGCGTCCACGTCACCGTGGTGGCGCAGGCGTACGCGCTGGTCAGGGAACTCGCCGGTCACGGGCCGAGTCTAGGCGAATGAGACTTGTAACCCCTCTAGGGTTATGTCATAGTCATAACCCCAACCATAACCCCAATGGGGGAGCAATGCCGAAGATCAACGTGTACCTGTCCGACGAGCTGGCCGCTGCCGTGAAGGAGGCGGGCATCCCGGTGTCGCCGGTGTGCCAGCACGCACTGGAGCAGGCCGTTCGGAAGATCGCCGCGGCGAGGGAGATGGTGAAGGTGAACTTCACGGACGAGGACGACCCGATGGCCCGGCTGACCAATCTCACCACGAAGGCCCACCGCGCGATCGCGGAGGCGGCGCGGCGGGCCGGGGAGCGCGGCCAGGATCAGGTCGGCACCGAGTACCTGCTGGCCGGCGTGCTCGGCATCGGCGACAACATGGCCCTGAACGTGCTGCGGTCGATGGACATCCAGCCGGACGACGTCCGGGACGACCTGTTCACCCGCCTGCCGGCCGCCCAGCCGGCGCCAGACCCCGGGGAACCGAAGCGCCTGCACATGAGCCCGGAGTCGGGCGCCGTGCTGAAGCAGGCGTTCCGGGACGCGATCAGCCTGGGCCACAACTACATCGGCTGCGAGCACCTGCTGCTGGCGCTGGTCGCGGACACCGACGGCCTGGGCGGCGAGGTGCTGCGGTCGCACGGCGCGGAACCGAGGCTGGTCCGGCGGGCCGTGCAGGCGGCGCTGAGCGGTTTCACCTACGCCCGCAGCCAGGCACCGGCCGCGGCGCCACGGGGGGACGCCGCCGAGCGGCTGCGCGCCACGCTGGTCAGTTTCGGTGAGCGGCTGGACCGGATCGAGGCCCGGTTGGCCGACCTGCCCGGGGGTGGCTGACGCCGATGGGAGACTGGGCGCGTGAGCCGTCCAGCCCTCCCGTGCCACGTGGTGTTCGTGTGTTCCGGCAACATCTGCCGGTCGCCGATGGCGGCGTCGGTGTTCGGTGAGTACGTGCGGCGGGCCGGGCTCGGCGACCGGGTGCTGGTGTCCAGCGCGGGTGTCGGGCCCTGGCACGCCGGCGAGCCGATGGACCCGAGGGCGGCCGAACTGCTGGCCGCGCACGGCTACCCGACCGGGCACGTGGCGGCCCAGGTCGACGACCACCACCTGGCCGCGGACCTGTTGCTGGCCATGGACTCCAGCCACGAGAAGGCCCTGCGCCGGCTGGTCGGCGTGCGCGGCAAGGTGCGGTTGTTCCGGTCGTTCGACCCGGACGCGACCGGCGACCTGGACGTGCCCGACCCGTACTACGGCGACGACGACGGCTTCACCAGCGTGCTGGCGATGATCGAGGCGGCGAGCCCCGGCCTGCTCGCCCACGTGCGGGAGCGGACCGGCACATGACCGACGTGTCGGCCGCCGTGACGGCCCTGACCGGCGAACCGGCCGTCGCCGCCCACCCGATGACCGGCTCGGTGCACCGGGTCCGGCTGGCCTCCG
>DATEPR010000459.1:0-6020 GCA_035273045.1 Pseudonocardiaceae bacterium
CATCGGCGCGCCACCGGCCGCCGCGACGGCAGCGGCGACGGCACCCTCGACCAGTGGCGCGTCCGCGACGACCGCCCGGTCCGGGTTGGCGATGGTTTCCACCACCAGGTCGGCCGTCATGCGCGCACTGCCCAGGTCGAACAGCAGCACCACGCCGTCACCCTGGTCGGCGGCGGCGACCGCGTCGGTCACGGCGGCGAAGTCGGTGCCGAGGCCGCCGTCCGGCATACCACCTGCGGGCACGATCGGCACGTCCGGAGCCATCTGCGCGGCCAGCTCGACGACACCGGCGGCGAGCGTCGCGCTGTGCGAGACGACAACCAGCCCGACGGTCACGCGGCCGACCGGTTCTTGGCCGCTGAGTCGGCGAAAGCACGCAGCACCAACGACGTTGACCGGGCACCGGGGTCGAGGTGGTTCGCGCTGCGTTCGCCCAGATAGGACGCCCTGCCCTTGCGGGCCACCAGTGGCACGGTGGACTCGGCGCCCTTCTCGGCCGCGTCGGCCGCCGCGGCGAGCACGTCGGCGACGTCGGCTCCGCCGTTCAGGGCCTCGGCAGCCGCGTCCACGGCCGGGGTGAGCGCGTCCACCATGGTCTTGTCGCCGACCTCGGCCTTGCCCCTGGCGACGACGCCGCCGAGCGCGGCCCGCAGCGCGGCGACCGTGTTCTCCGGGGTCAGCTCGTCGGCGTCGCCCAGCGACGTGGCCGCGCGCAGGCAGGCGGTGCCGTAGAGCGGCCCGGCGGCGCCGCCGACCGTGCTGATCAGGGTGGTGGCCAGGAGTTTGACGACCTCCCCGGGTTTCGCCGGTGTGCTGCGGGTCAGGGCCACCACGAACGTCTGGAACCCTCGTCGCAGGTTCTCGCCGTGGTCACCGTCGCCGATCACCCTGTCCAGTTCGACCAGTTCGTCGCGGTGCGCGACCACCGTGTCCGCGGCGGCCTTCAGCGCCGCGACGACACCCTCGGTGCGGCAGCCCATCACACCCCCCAGCGGAGCGCGGCCGTCCGCACGGGCGCGTCCCAGAGTTCGACCAGCTCGTCGTCCAGTTTCAGCGCGGTGAGGCTGATGCCCTGCATCTCCAGGCTGGTGATGTACGGGCCGACCAGCCGGCGGACGATGTTCACCCCACGGTCGGCGAACAGGCGCTCGGCGATGCCGTGCGCCAGGTACAGCTCCAGCAGTGGGGTGCCGCCCATCGAGTTGGTGAACAGCAGCGCGCGGTCGCCGTCGCCGAACGGCAGGTCGGTCAGGATCGGTTCGGCCAGGCGCGCCACGATCGAGTCGGCCGGTTCCACCGGCACCCGCTCCCTGCCCGGCTCGCCGTGGATGCCGATGCCGACCTCCATCTCGTCGTCCGCCAGGTCGAAGCTGGGCGAGCCGACGTGCGGGACCACCGGCGCGGTGAGGGCGAGGCCCATGGAGCGGACGTTCCCGATGACCCGCTTGGCCAACGCCTCCACCGCTTCCAGGCCGTCACCGCGCTGGGCGGCGGCACCGGCCAGCTTCTCCAGCAGGACCGTGCCGCCGACACCGCGCCGGCCGGCCGTGTAGGTGGAGTCCTTGACGGCGACGTCGTCGTCGATCACCACGGAACGGACGCTGATGCCCTCGGCCTCGGCGAGTTCCGCGGCCGTCTCGAAGTTCAGCACGTCACCGGTGTAGTTCTTGACGATCAGCAGCACCCCGGCGTCGCCGTTGGCCTGCTGGATCGCGGACAGGATGGCGTCCGGCGTCGGCGACGTGAACACCGCGCCCGGGACGGCGGCGTCGAGCATTCCGGGGCCGACGAAACCGCCGTGCAGCGGTTCGTGGCCGGACCCGCCGCCGGAGACCACGCCGACCTTGCCGGTCACGGGACCGGCCGCCCTCGCCACCACGGCGGGATCGGTGCTGACGCGCAGCAGATCCTGGTGGGCAACCGCCATGCCGCGCAGCGAGTCGACCACCACGGTCGACGGATCATTGATGATCTTCTTCATCGCATCGCCTTCCGTGGCCCCGAATCCACACCGATCCGGTTCTTCCCACCTTTGTACACCCGACTACGCGCTGCTCAACGGCCATAGCGCAGGCGTACGAGGTGGACAAGTCGCCGCACCGTGCCGCTGCCGCGGGAGAAACTCATCGGCCGCAGCGGCGCCCGGAACCGCTGGCGGGTCACCGACTGCGGCCTGGTGAACTCGCGCAGGCCGTCCTCACCGTGGATGCGGCCGAAGCCGGAGTCACCCGACCCGCCGAACGGCAACGCGGGCACGGCGGCATAGGACAGCACGGAGTTGACCGACACCATGCCGGCCCGCAGCCGGGCGGCCAGTTCCGGTCCCCTGGCGCGGGAGAACACGGCGGCGCCGAGTGCGTAGCGGCTGTCGTTGGCCCGTTCGACGGCCTCGTCGGCGTCGCGCACCCGGTTGATCACCACGGTCGGGCCGAACGTCTCGTCGGTCATGGCCGTCGAGTCCTCCGGCACGTCGACCAGGACGACCGGGCCGACATAGGGGGCGCGGACCGACTCCAGGCCGCCCACCACAGCGGTGCCGCCGCGGCGCAGCGCGTCCGCGATGTGCCCGCGCACGACGTCCACCTGGGACGGCGTGGTCATCGGTCCGATGTGCGCTCCGGAGTGCGAACCGGTGCGCAGCGGGCGGGCCTTCGCGGTGACCTTCGCGACGAACTCGTCGGCCAACGAGTCGACGACGTAGACCCGTTCCACGCCGGCACAGGTCTGGCCGGCGTTCGCCATCGCGCCCCACACCGCGGCTTCGGCGGCCTGGGCCACGTCGGCGTCCTCGGCGACGATCAGCGCGTCCTTGCCGCCGCACTCCAGCAGCACCGGCGTCAGGGTCTGCGCACAGGCCGCCATGACCTCACGGCCGGTGGCGGCCGAACCGGTGAACGCGAGTTTGTCCACACCCGACCGGCACAGCGCCGCCCCGGTCTGTCCCGGTCCGGTGACCACCTGGAGCACCGGCTGTTCCGGCACGATCTCGGCGAACGTGTCCGCGAGCCAGGTGCCGACGCCGGGCGTGTACTCGCTGGGCTTGAACACCACGGCGTTGCCGGCCGCCAGGGCGTACGCGATGGAACCCATCGGGGTGTACACCGGGTAGTTCCACGGGCCGATCACGCCGACCACGCCCACCGGCTGGTATTCGATCGTGGCGGTCTGGTTGAACATCAGCAGGCCGGGACGCACCTTGCGGCGGTGCAGCACCCGTTCGGCGTTGGCGGCGGCCCAGTGCAGGTGGTCGATCACCAGGACCAGTTCCAGCCGGGCGTCGTCGGCCGGTTTGCCGGTCTCGCTGGTGATGAGCGCGACGGCCTCCTCGACCCGACGGGCGATCAGCCGGCGCCAGGCGTCCAGCCGCTGCTGGCGGCCGTCGAACCCGAGCCCCGCCCACCAGGTGGCGGCCGGGCGGGCGGCGGCCACCCGGTGCCGGACGTCGGCGGCGTCGTGGATCGGGTGGCTGCCGATGGTTTCGCCGGTTCTGGGGTCGACCGTGGTGAACCTGCGTTCCGGATCCCGGGGGCCGGATTCGGTGTCCGCCATGGTCGGCCGTGCCATCGGTGCCTCCCCACGCGCTGAGTACTGTCCGGTGACGCGAGCCTACGGCGCGTGCCGGCGACAGTCATCCCACCTTCACCGGACCCGCGACGCGGACCTGACGGACGCCGGGCGAAACTGTTGCCGTGACCGCGATCGCCGCCGGCTACCCGCACCTGCCACCGCTGGACCTGGCCAGGGTGCTCACCGCGTGGACCGCCGACGTGCCGACGATCGTGTTCGTCCTGCTGCTCGGCTTCGGCTACGTGGCGGCGGTGCACACCTATGCGGCGCGAACCGGCCTGGCGTGGCCGAGATCGCGCAACGTCGCGTTCGGTGTCGGGCTGGGCCTGGTGGCCGTGCTGGGCGTGTCGTTCTTCGGCACCTACGCGGACACGCTGTTCTGGGTGCGCGCCGCCGAGGTCATCACGCTGCTGATGGTGGTGCCGCTGTGTTTCGCGCTCAGCTCACCGGTGGCGCTGGCCATGGCGACCCTGCCCGCGTCCGGCCAGGAGCGGCTGCGCCGGATCCAGGCCAGCCGGACCGCGCGGGTGCTGACGTTCCCGGCGACCGCGTCGATCCTGCTGGTGGCGACGCCGTGGCTGTTGTACTTCACCGGCTGGTTCCCGGCGGTGCTGGCCGACGGACTGGTCGACCACCTGACGCGGCTGGCGCTGCTGGCCGTCGGTTTCCTGTACTTCTACAGCCGGTTGCAGCTCGACCCGGTGCCGCGCCGGTACCCGCACCTGATCTCCGTGGTCATCACGTTCGTCGAGGTGATCTTCGACGCGGCGCTGGGCCTGGTGCTGTGGCTGAGCCCGCACATCGTGGCGCAGGCGTGGTACCACGGCGTGGCCAGGGACTGGGGTCCGACGCCGCGCACCGACCAGATCATCGGCGCGGGCGTGTTGTGGCTGGTGGGCGATCTGGCCGGGTTGCCGTTCCTGGGGGCGCTGATGCGCCGGATGGCCCAGGACGACGCGGCGGAGGCGGCCGAGATCGACCGGCAACTGGACGAACAGGAAGCGGCTCTCCCACCCGACCCCGACGCGAAGCCGAGGCTGTGGTGGGAGGACGACCCGCAGTTGGTTGAGCGATTCCGCCGGGAACGGCGTTAGCCGGGCTTCATCGTATGCCGGACGACACGGGCCCAGGACCAGGCAAATCAGTAATTTGACTCCCGGTGTGTGCCATGCTGGCGGGGATCCATACCGGAGGTGCGATGGTGGACGAGCGGCTACTCGCCGTGACCCGCGACACCGCAGCGAAGATCGCGCGGTTGTCGCTGCGCCAGGTCGACTACTGGGCCAAGACCGACCTGGTGCCGGCGTCGATCGACGGCGCTGTCAGCGCCAGTCGGCGTATCCACCTGTACAGCTTCCTGGATCTGCTCGCCCTGTCCGTCGCCGCTGAACTCAAGCAGCGCGGTGTGTCTTTGCAACATATCCGGCAGATCGTGCGGCATCTGAAGTCACGCGGCTACGATCGCCCGCTGACGCAGCTCGCCTACGCCACTATCGGCAAACAGGTGTATTTCCAGCTCGAAGACGGCACGTGGGAAGGCGGACTCCGACCCGACCAGATCGTGCTGCACGAGGTGTTGAACCTCCGGCCGATCCGGGATCGCATCACCGAGGGGGTGCACCGCGACCGTGCTCAGGTAGGCCGGACCGAACGGCGCCGAGGTGCCCTGGGCAGCAAGCCTGTGCTGGCCGGTACCCGCATCCCGGTCGACACCGTACGGCGATACCTCCAGGCCGGGCGATCGGAGGCCGAGGTGTTGGCGGCGTATCCGGATCTCACCGAGGCTGATCTTGAAGTCGTACGACGGGACATGGCCGTCTGACCGTGCGATTCGTTCTCGACCAGGACGTCGACGCGCGTGTCGCCGCCGCCCTGCGCACACGAGGCCATGACGCCTGGACCGTGGGCAGCGCCGGCCTGGCACGAGCAAGCGACGATGCACTCACCGTCTACGCCTGCCAGCACGGGGCCGTACTGCTCACCCACGATGTCGAGTTCTCTGCTCGGCGCCGCAAGAACGTCATTGGCCGGCACGTATTCCTGCGCTGCAACGAGTGGGACGGCATCGCCGTGGTCGAACAACATCTCGCCACCGTCCTGCCGGTACTCGAACGAAAACCGGATCTCTGGATCAAGCTGTCGCTGGGTACCGAGCCGGAATACTCGCACCACTGGAAATAGGTGCCCTGTTCCTCCGGGCTCAGAAAAGCCTGAGATCGTCGCTCTCCGTGCCGCGCAGGGCGTCGTAGTCCAGGGTGACGCAGCGGATGCCGCGGTCCTCGGCGAGTGTCTTGGCCTGGGGCCGGATCAGTTGGGCGGCGTAGATGCCGCGCACCGGGGAGAGCAGCGGGTCGCGGTTGAGCAGTTCGAGGTAGCGGGTGAGCTGTTCGACGCCGTCGAAGGGCCTACCTCTGTTGATCTCAAAGCCATACTTGTTCACTACTTTCGAAGCA
>DATEPR010000460.1:0-9207 GCA_035273045.1 Pseudonocardiaceae bacterium
GAGCGCGCCGCTGGTCAGCGCGTGCAGCGCGAGCAGGCACGTGACGACCACGAGCAGGCCGCCCAGCAGCAGCCAGTGCGCCCGCGGCGGCGGGAGTGTGCGGTGCCGCGACATGGCCCGCCTCAGCGGCGGTGTCCCGGCGGGGTCGACCGCCCTGGTGCGACCGGATGCCCGGTCGGGGTGGGGAGCGCGGTCGGCTTGTTGCCGTTGCCGTGGGTGGCGCTGGGACGGGTGGTGGTCGGCGGCGGGTTCGACGTCGTGGTCGTCGTCACCGCTGCGCCGCCGGCCTGGCCGGAGATCGTCGTGGGCGTCGGGTCGGCGGGTGCGACCACCGCCGTGGTGCCGCGCGTCGGCGGGTGTGTCACCTGATGCGACGGCGTCGGCGACCTACTGACGTGCGGTGCCGGCAGCAGTGCCGTCGGCACCACGGGCGCACCGAGCAACGCGGCCACCAGGATGCCCGCCGCGGCCGCGATCGCCGCGACGAACACCACGGCGACCCGGCGCACCGTGCGCCGCCGGCGGCCGCTGGCGTCCACGAACACCGGTCGGTCGTCGGGCGGGTCGGCTAACTCAGGTCCGCTCATTCCACGCTCCCGCTAGGCGGGTGACACCCTAGCGTGCCCACGTTCTGGACACCGGCGGCGGCGGTCAGGACAGGCCGAGCGCTCCGGCGATCTTCGTCAGGGCGGCCACGTGGCCCTCGACCGGACCCAGGCCGGCCCGCATGGTGTCGACGGACAGGTGGGTGGCACCCCGGTCCCGCCACCGCGCGACATCCCGGACCAACTGGTCCAGGTCGCCGCTGTGGAAGCTGACCCTGGGCTCGACCTGGATCGACGCCGGGTCCCGGCCGGCGGCCCTCGCGGCGGCGTCGATCGTGGCCCGCGCCGCCTCGAACTCGTCCCCCGGGCCGATCTGCGGGAACCAGCCGTCCGCGAGCCGGCCGACCCGCTCGTAGGCCCTGGTCGACTGGGCGCCCAGCCACACCGGGATGGGCCGCTGCACCGGCGGCGGCGCGATGCCGGCCGCGGTGATCCGCTCGTACTCGCCGGCGAAGGTCACCGACTGCTCGGTCCACAGCCGGCGCAGCAACTCGATCTGCTCGTCGAACCGGCGGCCGCGGTCGTGGAAGTCCTTGCCCAGCGCCTCGTACTCGACGGCGTTCCAGCCGATGCCGACGCCGAACCGGAACCGGCCCTCGGTCAGCAGGTCGAGTTCGGCCGCCTGCTTCGCGGCCAGGACCGTCTGGCGCTGCGGCAGGATGATGATTCCGGTGACCATTTCCAGCGACGTCACCGCCGCGAGGTAGCCGAACACCACCATCGGCTCGTGGAACGTCGTGTGCAGGTCGTACGGACCCGTCCACGGCTGGTGCACCTCGGGATCGGCGCCGACCACGTGGTCGTAGGCCAGTATGTGGGTGAAACCCAGGTCCTCCACCCGCTGTCCGTAGGTGCGCACCGCGCTCGCGGCCGCGCCGATCTCGGTCTGGGGCAGCACGACACCGATCCGCATGCCACCGATCCTAGGCACGAGCCGACCGCGGGCGCCTACCGCAGCACCAGCGTCGGCGGATGCGGCAGCCGACCGGCCGAGCCACCCCGCTCCGCCTCACGCCACAGCCAGCGGCCGAGCGGGTCGCGTGCGACTCGTACAGCATCCGGTCGATCATGAGCATCGCTGCTGCGACTCCTCACCCGCTCGCGTGGCACGTCGACGCTGGAACTGTTCGACACGGTGGACCGGGCCGGCACCGAGCGGGCGGACGCCGCCTGACAATCCGGGGTGGACTGTCCTATGCCGACGATCCCTGCGTGGCGGCGCGGCGGGCGGACCGCATCCGCCAGCCGCACGGGACCTCGGCGTGCCAGAGCGTGCTGCGATTGCGCGTGGTGTCGTAGAAGAAGTGGCCGCACTCCTGCCGGGCGCAGGCCTTGACCCGGGTGGGATCGCACTCGGCGAACTCGCGCACGCATCTACGGCCAGGTGTTCGTGCTGTCCCTGCACTTCCAGCACAACCGAGCCCTGCTCACCGCCTGGCGCTGCTGCCGTTCGCCGGCGTCACGGTGTTCGGCCCGCCGCTGACCGGGCGGGTGACCAGCCGGATCGGGCCGCGGCCGGTGATGGTCTTCGGCCAGGCGACCGCCGCCGTGGGCACGCTCGTGCTGGCGTTCGGCGGGCACACCACGCCGTACGGCGCCCTGGTCGTCGGCCTGTTCCTGCTCGGCGTCGGCTTCGGTGGCGCCGGCGGGTCGATCGGAAAGGCTGTCCAGATAGTGGACGGCGGCGCCGGCGGCGAGGTCGAACAGCTCTTTCTCTTCGTTGACCATGGCGCAAGTATGTCCACGAGGCACTGATGGCCCGCTGACACCAGGGACATGAGTCCAGATGCCGGAACGAACCGCGTTGGTTTCGGTTCGCGCCGAAGTGTCGGGGTCCTAACGTGGCGGCATGGACAGCACCGGACGCAGCCAGGAAGCCGAGGCGTTCCTGGACGCCTTGCAGCACACCGCCCCCAGCAGCGTGACCGCCTGCGACGGATGGACGACGCACGAGGTCACCGCCCACCTGGCCGGTGCCTGCGCGGAGATCACCCGCCACCTCGATCCCTACCTGCACGGCGACCCGGTTCCGGAAACCCGCGGTTTCGAGGTCCGCGAGGCGCCCTTCCGGGCCCTGGACGACGCCGAGTTGCGTCGCCGGCTGGTGGTCGAGGAGCAGCGGACCCGCGCGATCATCGACCAGGTGCTCGCCCGCGAGCCGGACGCGGTGATCCCGTGGACCGGGCGGCAGATGGTCGTGGCGAAGTTCCTGCCGCACATGCGCAACGAATTCGCCGTGCACCGCTGGGACTTCGCCGGTGACGGGGAGATCGGCCCTGACCTGCTGGCCCAACCCGAACTCACCGAACATGCCGTGACCGTTCTGGGCCGCCTGCTGGTGGCCGCCGGAGCCAAGAAGGACCCGGACCCGGGCACTGACTTCGCCGTGCGGCTGCGCGCCGAAGGAGCGCGCGACGTGCGGGTCATGGTCGAGCGTGGCCAGGCCGGCCTGGAGCTGGTCGACGAGGACGGCGACGAACCCTACGCCGATCTCGACGCCGCAGCCCGCACCCTGGTCATCTGGGGACGCCGCCCCGACCAACGAGGCCGGTTCCGCAGCCACATGCCCGCCGACCAACTCGCCCGCCTGCAAGCCCTGCTCTCCGGCTACTGACCCGGCCACAGCCGGCCGGGACGCGGCTGGTCAGCGGATCCGGCCGATGCCCGCGTACGCCTGGCAGGCGGCGGCGCGGTCATGGCCGGCCAGGGGACTCTCCTGGCCGCGCCAGTCCAGCAGCCGCGCCAGCCCGGGCGGGACCAGGTCGGTCCCGTCGAACCACGGCAGCAGTTCGTCCCAACCGCGGAAGGTGATCTGCTCGTCCGCGTCCTGATAGGCGGCCGCCACCCGGTTGAGTTCCGCGGTGTGATCCGGTTCCAGCCCTTCGGTCGTGACCTGCGAGATGGCCAGATAGCTGCCCGGCACCAGACGCTCGCGGTAGGCGCGGATGATCTCGGCCGGCCGGTCGGAATCGGGAATGAACAACAGCACGCCGATCATCAGCAGCCCGACCGGCTGGGTGAAATCGATCAGCTCCACGGTTTCCGGATGGGTGAGCACGCTCACCGGGTCGCGCAGGTCGGCGTGCAGGATGGTGGCGTGGGGATTGTCCCTGAGCATCGCCAGGGAGGCGTGGTAGGCCACCGCTTCGTAATCCACGTACACCACGCGGACGGTGGGATCGGCGTGTTGCGCGATCTCGTGCACATTGCCGACGGTGGGAATGCCCGAGCCGAGGTCGAGGAACTGCCGGATGCCCCGATCCAGCAGATGGTGCACGGCGGCGGCCAGGAACTCCCGGTTGCGTGGCGCGCCGGCCACCCAGCGCGGTGCCACGGCACGAATGCGTTGCACCAGTTCCCGATCGGCCGCGGTGTTGTGCCCGCCGCCGAGCATGCAGTCGTAGATCCGGGCCGAATTGGGCGTGTCCAGATCCAGCGGTCGCGGGCCGTAATCGGGCTGCGGGCCACGCGCCTGCGCCATCGCCATTCCTCCGCCGTCGTGGAGCCCTTTCGTCGCGCAGCCTACCGCCGCCCGGCCGGCGCGTGGACTCGCAGGTCACGGGGAAACGAAAAGGATGCTGAGCCAACATTCGGCGCACGTGCCGTCCACGCGGCCGGCCGCGCTGTTTTATGCTGGGAGCAGCTACAAACGTGTAGAGGGTGATGTACGTGGACCAATCGGACACATCGTTCACCCGGCGTCGGATGCTGGGTATGGGTGCGGCCACAGCCGCGCTCATCGTGACCGGCTGCTCGACCGGCCAGTCCGCCGGGACACCGGCGAGGACCGTCGAACCATCCGTCCGCCCGACCACACCGAGCGCGGACCGGCCCAGTAGCACACCAACTGGCCCTGCCGTGCAGGTGGCCCGCGCCAGTACCGGCCGCCCCCAGGTGGCGCTGACCTTCCACGGCGCGGGCGAACTCGGCATCGCCCGCCAGATCCACGACGTGCTCGGCGCGGCCGGCGCCAAGGCCACCATCATGGCGGTCGGCACCTGGCTGGCGACCAGCCCGGACGGCATCAGGATGTTCCACGACTCCGGCCACGAGATCGGCAACCACACGTGGAGCCACGGGATCATGGCCGACATGTCCGCCAACCGGACACTGACCGAGATCGTGCGCTGCCGCGACAAACTGGTCGACCTCGTCGGCACTCCGGGCGACTTCTTCCGGCAGTCCTCCGCCCAGCGGGCCACCGAGCGGGAACTCGTGGAAGCGGGCGTCGCGGGATACCGCCGCGTGCTGTCCTACGACATCGACGGCCTGGACTGGAAGGATCCCGGCCCAGCCGTCATCCGCCGCGCGGTCGCCACCGCGACGGCGGGCAGCATCGTCAGCCTGCACCTCGGCCACCAGGGCACGGTGATCGCGCTGCCCCATATCCTCGACGACCTCGCCGCCCGTGGTCTGACTCCGGTGACCGCGACGGAACTGCTGAGATGATGACAATACGGATCATCGCCGCGATGTCCCTACTGGTGACGGCGGCGGGATGCACGCCGCCTCCGGGGCGATCACCCGTTGCCCATCCCACGCACCGCGCGCCGGCCGTGCACGCCGCGGGAGTGACCACACTGCCCGGGATGCCACCGATCGCGGACCCGCACAACGTCTACGCCGACGCCGGCGCCAACCAGTTGTCGGCGACGGCCAGGCTCGCCAAGCACCTCGTGTACGTGCCGCTCAACGCTTCCGGCGACGTCTGGGTGATCAATCCCGCCACGTTCAAGGTCATCGCGAAGTACCCGGCCGGCAGGGAACTACAGCACGTGGTGCCCGCCTACGACATGAAGACGTTGTACGCCACCGACGACCTGGGCGGCCGGCTGATCCCGTTCAACCCGGTGACCGGGCGACCCGGACGGCCGATCCCGGTGACCGACCCGTACAACATGTACTTCACGCCCGACGGCCGGTACGCGATCTCGGTGGCCGAGTCCCGCCGGGAACTGGTCTGGTACGACCCGCACACCTGGCAACGGAAGGACGTGACCCGGACGCCGGAGTGCGCGGGCATCGACCACGCCGACTTCTCACTCGACGGCCGCACCGCCGTCTTCACCTGCGAGTTCGCCGGCCGGGTCGCGGTCGTCGACGTGGCGACACACAAGGTGCTCCGCACGGTGAACATGCCGGTCAGGCACACCCACATGGGGCCGCAGGACATCAAGCTCGCGCCGGACGGCTCGGTGTACTACGTCGCGGACAGCGACGGCAACGGCTTGTGGGTGCTCAACGGCCAGGCGACCAAGGTGCTGCGGTTCATCCCCACCGGCATGGGCGCCCACGGCCTGTACCTGTCCCGCGACGCCACCAAGCTGTACGTCACCAACCGCATGGAGGGCAGCGTCAGCGTGCTGAACGCCTACACCGGCGCGATCGAGACGAAGTGGAGGATCCCCGGTGGTGGCAGCCCGGACATGGGCAACCTGACCGCGGACGGCAGCCAACTGTGGCTGTCCGGCCGCTACAACAGCGCCGTCTACGTGTTATCCACAAAGGACGGTTCGCTGCTGGCGAGGATTCCGGTGGGCAGCGGTCCGCACGGGCTGTGCGTGTGGCCCCAGCCGGGCCGCTACTCGCTGGGCCACACCGGCATCACCCGCTGAGCCGGCCACGGACGGTCAGCGGGCCTGTGCCGTCTCCCGGACCACGTCGGTGGGCGACTTGTCCT
This sequence comes from Pseudonocardiaceae bacterium, assembly GCA_035273045.1. GTDB lineage: Bacteria > Actinomycetota > Actinomycetes > Mycobacteriales > Pseudonocardiaceae > DATEPR01. The sequence goes on from DATEPR010000460.1 coordinate 6,286, forward strand.
CGCGCAGTCCCAGATAGCGTGGATGGCGCAGCCGGCCGTCGCCGGTCCACTCGGTGAAACCGATCTGTGCCACCAGTTCCGGCCGCACCCAGTGCACGGCGCGTTCGGCGACCCGGTCGGCGAACGGGCTGGTGTCGGTGGCCAGGCCGTCCAGGCGGGACCGCAGCATGCGCAGGGTGCGTTCGGTGTAGCCGGTGCCCACCTTGCCCGCGTAGCGGAACCGGCCGTCGGCGTAGTAGCCGACCAGCAGCGCGCCGAACTCCTGCCGGGAACCGTGCGGGTCGGTGAACCCGCCGACCACCAGTTCCTGCTCGGCCACGCACTTGAACTTCAGCCAGTCCGTCGACCGGCCGGACCGGTAGGGCGCGTCGGCCCGCTTGGCGATCAGGCCCTCCCAGCCGCTGGCGCACGCGGTCCGGAAGTACTCCTCGCCCTCGGTGTCGCGGTGGTTGGCCGACCGCAGCGGCCCGCCGAAGTCGAACGCCCGCCGCAGCAACCGTTTCCGGTCGCGGAGCGGCAGACCGGTCAGGTCCTGGCCGTCCAGGTGGAGCAGGTCGAACAGGTAGTAGTACACGTTGACGCCGGTCGCGGCGATGCGCTTGGCGTCGGTGAGATGGATGCGGGCCTGCAACCGCGCGAAGCTGGTCTGGTTGCCCTCGAACGCCACGATCTCACCGTCGGCGACGAACCGGTCCGGGCCACGCCGCTCCAGCTCGGCCACCAGTTCCGGATAGCTGGCCCCGATCGTCTTGTGGTTGCGGGACCACAGTTCCGGCGGGTCACCGTCGCGGACGGCCAGGGCGCGCACGCCGTCCAGCTTGCGTTCGAACAGCCAGCCGGGATCGGAGAACCGTTGGTCGGTGAGTGTGGCCAGCATCGGCTCGCGCCACTGTGGACGGTCACGGCGCAGCAGTTGCCGGGCGTCCTCGTCCAGCGCGTCGAACGGGCCGGTGCTCACGGCCGGTCCAGGTCCTCGTTGGTCCGGCCGGACAGCACCGACTCCGGTTCGGTGGTCACCGGCCGCCTGCGCCGGTCGGCCTCGCTGTCGTTCACCTTGACCAGCAACCAGTTGCGCTGGTCGCCGCGCATGGCGGTCCTGGTCAGCGCGTAGCCGCCGCGCAGCTTCTGGCCGTCCAGCCACACCTTCGCGTGCCCGCCGGCCACCGCGTCACCCATCGGCACCTCGTCACCGTCGTGTTCACTGAGGTTGCGGTAGGTGCCGGTGTCCCAGACGATCACCGTGCCCGCACCGTAGTTGCCCTCCTCGATGCGGCCCTCGAAGTCGATGTACTCGATCGGGTGATCCTCGGTGCGGGTGGCCAGCCGCTTCTCCCTCGGGTCGGTGGACGGCCCCTTGGGGACCGCCCAGGAGACCAGCACGCCGTCCACCTCCAACCGGAAGTCGAAGTGCAGGCTGGAAGCGTCGTGCCGGTGGATGACGAAACGGTTGCCCCGCGCCCGGCGGGCCGGCCGGCTCCCCGCCGGCTCGCCGGACGCCCTGGAGTCACGTTTCGACTGGTACTCGGCGAGTCGTCGGTCGCGTGCCATGTCTCACGCCGAGGCCCGCTGCCGGCTGTGGACGCCCTCGGCGATCTCCTCGATCATCTTGCCGCAGAAGGCGTCCAGGTCGGCGGGCTTCCTGCTGCTCACCAGGCCCTGGTCGGCGACCACTTCCCTGTCCTGCCAGTTCGCCCCGGCGTTGCGCAGGTCGGTCCGCAACGTCGGCCACGACGTCATGGTGCGGCCGCGCACGACGTCGGCCTCGGCGAGCACCCAGCCGCCGTGACAGATCACCGCGACCGGCTTGCCCTGCCGGAAGAAGTCCTTGACGAACGACACGGCGTCCGCGTCACCGCGCACCTCGTCGCCGTTGGCCACACCGCCGGGCAGCACCAGCGCGTCGTAGTCGTCCGCCCGTGCCTCGGCGACGGTGCGGTCCACCGTCCGCTGGTCGGCCTTGTCGAGATGGTTGAAACCCTGGATCGTGCCGTCGTGCGGCGCGACCAGTTCCGGCCGGCCCCCGGCCGCCTGGACGGCCGCCCATGGCCGGTCCAGTTCGATCTGCTCGACGCCGTCGGTGGCGACGAACGCGACACGCTTTCCATCGATACGAGTGGGCATGAGCTCCTTCCTCCTCACAGGCTGCCACGGGTCACTCGGGCGGCAGCCGGTCGTCCTCGTCGTCCTGGCCCACGTCGGTCCGCTGGTCGATGACATCGGCCGGATCGGCGTCGTTGGGCATCCCGACCGGTCCTGGCGCGTCGAGCTCGTCGTCGTCGACGTCGATGCCGCGCCGCTGCTCGGCGACGTCCTCCGGGGACGCCTCGGTCGCCGCCACCGGTTCCGGACCGTTCATCGTCCACACTCCTTCCCCGCCGCAGATCACCTGTTCTGGGCTTACCCGCTCCGGGTGACGGCCCAAACCGGACGGATCACCGTTTCCGGCGCAGGAACGACTGGAGGCGGCGCAGCGGCCAGGTGTTGATGACGTCGTCCGGGGACAGCCAGCCGCGCCGGGCGGTGCCCACGCCGTAACGCAGGTGGTCCAGGTGGACGGATGTTCAGCTCGGTGCCGTGCAGCACCCGCATCCGCCGCTGCTGTTCGTCCATGCGCCGCACCGCGTCACGCTGGGCGAGCATCTTCTCGTCGGACATCCGCTGCATGGGCAGGTTCGGGGCGTGGTCGGTGATCGCGAAGTAGGCGTAGCCGCGCCGGGCGGCCGCGTCGACCATGTCCTCCAGAGTGGACACCCACCCGCAGGTCGACCTGGAGGCCCTGGTCGGTGCGGATCGACGTCTTGGTCGTGCCGCGGGCGATCACCTCGGCCACCACGGGCAGGCCGGCGAACCCGTCCATCAGCGGCGCGGATTCCTCGGCGGCGGCGAGGATGTCGATGTCGCCGACGGTTTCCCGCATCCGCC
>DATEPR010000461.1:0-11856 GCA_035273045.1 Pseudonocardiaceae bacterium
CGGGGCGCGGCCGCGTTGCGGACCACCCTGGCCGCCAGCGCCGCCGACGTGACGGCCGCGCCGGCCACCTGCTCGGCGGCCTGCCGGCCACGACCGGCCAGTTCGCCAACCGCACCGACGACCGGCTTGACCTCCCGGTAGACCAGCGTCGCCGGAGTGAAGGCGATGGTCAGGCCGAGTCGCGAGAGTGCCGTCACGCTCTCGAACACGCTGGATCCTCCGGGCTTGTCATCGCATTGACCTACATGCCCAGGTAGCAGCGGGCCGAAACACGGCCTCAGCCGGCCAGGCCGGTCCGGCCGTCGCGGCGCAGCGGATGGTCGTCGGGCACCTCGACCAGGACGATGTCGACGCCGTCCGGGTCGCGAATCCACATCTCCCGCAGGCCCCACGGTTCGGTCCGCGGCGGGCGGACGATGTCGGCGCCGAGTCCGGCCAGCCGTTCGTGTTCGGCGTCCACGTTCCTGACCTGCATCCACAGCGACAGGCCCCCGACCACGGCCGACTCCGCGCTGCCGGACACCTCCAGGAAGCCGCCACCGAGGAAGAACACCAGCGCCGGATCGGCGGGATCGCCGAACTGGCGGTAGACCGCGAGCCCCAGCACGTCCCGGTAGAACCGCCGGCTGCGGGCCGGATCAGGGGACCGCAGCAACACCCTGCCGCCCAACACCTCCATGTCTGGACCTCCTCGCTGGGCACCGCCAACCGGAATGATCCGCCCGCGGTGCCGCGTTGCGCATGGGTATGACTGAGCACTTCAACGAGAAGATCCGCCAACTGCTGGACGGGCGCAACGTGGCGACGGTCGCCACGATCGGCGCGGACGGCGGCCCGCACACGTCGGTGGTGTGGATCGGCCGGGACGGCGACACCGTGCTGTTCTCCTCGACGGCGGAACGGCAGAAGGTGCGCAACCTGCGCCGGGACCCGCGCGTCAGCCTGACCGTGTTCGCCGCCGACAACCCGTACCAGTCCGTCGACATCCGAGGGACCGCCGAGTTGGTCGAGGATCCCGAGAAGGCGCTGCCGGAAACGTTGTCCCAGAAGTACCTCGGCCAGTCCTACCCACCGGAACCGCCGGAGACGCGACGGTTCACGGTGCGCGTGACACCGCGTCGCATCACCAGCTTCGGCCTCGACGAATGAGCGCCATGGACTGGCGCCGACCCGGTCGGCGCCAGTCCGTTGTGCCTGTTTTGGCGGTGGCCGGTGATCGCGTCCGAGACCCGGTGCGCTTCCTGCCGAAGCACCCGTGCATGATGCCCGGGATCACGGCGACACCGTGTTCCTGCCCAGTACTTCGGAGGAGTCCCCATGACCCGCCTTCGGTTCTCGGTCGCGCTCGTCCTCGGCGCCGCCCTGGCCACCACCGCGGCCTGCTCGTCGCGGGTCACACCCACCGCCGTGAGCGGGCCGGCAACGACGACGACGGCTGAGCTGCCCGCACCGGCGAACCTGCTGGCCACGGTCAGATCCGCGGCCCAGTCGGCGTCCGCCGTGCACGTCACGGGCTCGTTCGCGGACAGCGGTGACCATGTCTCGGTCGACATGCAGCTCAACAAGGACGGCAGCGCTTCGGGCACCGTGGGCCTGGGCGGCTCGACGTTCCCGCTGCTGGTGGTGGACAAGGTCTACTACATCCAGTTCACCAGGAACGTCATGGCCAACAACGGCATCTCACCGAGCAGCGCGGCCGGGAAGGTCCTGTTGAACAAGTGGGTGCCGTCGAACGCGAAGGGCATGGACCTCGGCGACCTGGTGACCAGTCTCAAGCCGGCCACCGACTACGACACGTTCATCCCGATGATCTTCGACCAGATCAAGTCCGCCAACGACACGCCGAAGCCGACCGGCACCGACACCGTGAACGGCATCCCCGTCCAGGTGTACACGTTCTCCGACAACAGCGAGGCCGACGTGGCGACCGCCGCCCCGCACTATCTCGTCGAGCTGGCAGAGCCGCCGTCGGAAGGCAAGGGCAAGCTGGACTTCACCGGCTGGGACCAGCCCGTGAAGGTCAGCGCACCCCCTGCCAAGGAGATCTTCGCCGCGCCCAGCAGTTGACCGGAGTCCCGGCACGGCCGGTCAACCCGGGGACTACCGCGACGCAACCTGCCCGAACAGGTTGCGTGCCGGGCGGGTCAGCTGCCTGGCCGCGACCGCCCAGCAGGCCAGGCTCACCGCCAGGACCGTGCTCCCGGTGACCATCAGGTCGGCCGAGCCGATGACGCCGTCGATGTTGCCGGCTCCCGCGATGGTGGCCCGCAGGCCGACGACCAGCGCGGGCAGGGACGCGACACCCAACAGGATGCCGCACGCGGTGAGGTTGAACCCGGCGGGCAACACGGTGGGCCGGGTGCGCCGCTCGGTGTGCAGTGTCCACCACGCGGCGACGACCACGAAGCCGACGACGCCGACCACCAGATGCGAGCGGACGACCTCGACCACGTGGTGCGCGCTGAGCGCCTGCGTGCAGTCCTGGGCAGCCGTCAGGTGTTGCAGGTACTGGCACCGCGCGGGTCCGGGGACGGACGGTGGGTCGCCGGTGACCAGGTCCGCGTGGCCGGTCAGGCCGACCAGCGCGGCCGGAACCGCGGCCAACCCGACCGCCACACACAGCAGTCCGACCACCAGCAGTGCCGCTTCGACCAGTTGCCCGGCCAGCGTGCGGTAGGCGGCGGCACGGGGCAGGCCACGGGCCACCGCGGACGGCGGCCCGAACCGGCGCACCGCCCGCTCGACGGCGTCGACCCGGTCGGCACCGGCGGCGACCTCGGCGTCGATGGCGTCCCGCAGGTGCGCTTCGGCCTCGGCCAGCAGGCGCCGCACCTCGCGCGGCCGGCCGCGGAGCGCCAGCAGCAGTTGGTCCAAATAGGACTGGAGCTGTTCCTCGCCGTCGTCGGTCATGCCGGCTCACCGGCCAGGACCGCGGCCACGCCCGCCGTGAACCCCGCCCACTCCTGGCGTTGGACGGCCAACTGCCGGCGCCCGTCGGCGGTGAGTGCGTAGACGCGCCGGTTCCGCCCGTCCACCCGCACCCACGAGCTGGTCACCCAGCCGCGGCCCTCCAGCCGGTGCAGTGCCGGGTAGATCGTGCCTTCGGGCAGGTCGAACGCGCCGTCACTGCGCAGGCGCAACCGCTCCAGAACCTGGTAGCCGTGGGCCGGCGCGACGGCCAGGACCGCCAGGAGCAGCAGATCGAGATTGCCCTTCAGCCGTTCGCCGAACATACCTAGTAATCCTAGGTGTCATGGCGGTCGTCCGTCGAACGGCGAAAGGGCTCAGTGGTCGACGGCGGGTGGCGAGCCGGACCGCATCCGGTGGGTGGTGTGGCGGATCTGGGTGGTCTGGTCGGTGACGGACTGGACCTGGGCGGCCAGGTCGGCGTGCGCCGCCTTCAGGTGCGTGTGCGTGCCGGCCAGTGGGGACAGCAGGCTCACCGGGTCGTCGTCGGCGAGGGCCTGGTGCACCAAGTCGACGTGCTGCTGGGCGCGGCGCGGCAGCCCGCGCAGCGCGCTGATCTGACCGGCGAGCCGGCGCAGGACCGCGGCGTTGTCGCGGGCCCAGGCGGCCACCGCCCGGTCGCCCGCTCGCCGGTCACGTTGCGCTCGGACCCGCGCTTCGCCGGTCTGCTCGCCGGTGTCGGACGGGCGTAGGCGCAGGTAGCGGCGTTCGGCGGCCTGGCGGCTGGTGACGCCGAGCGCGGGCGCCAGGGCGGCCCAGCTCACTTTCCGCTCGCGGGCGGCGGTGATCAGCTCGGGCTCCCAGTCGGCCAGTTCCTGGCGCAGGTGACGCAGCACGGTCAGGGCGTCGACGAGGTCGGCGGGACTCACGGTGCCCGCACGGGTGTCCTCCAGAGTGCCCTGGACCAGGGCAAGTGCCTGGACGGCGGTGGATCCGCCCGCATCGTGGTTCAGCGTGTCATCCTTTCAGCGACATCGGTGTTGTCATCGTTTTGACGACATGATATACCGGAGGTGCGCGTTGACACCAGAACACAACAGGGAGGAAACGCCATGTTGATGCGCACCGACCCGTTCCGGGAGTTCGACCGGCTGGCCCAGCAGGTCTTCAACAACGCCGCCGGAACCTGGTCGCGCCCCACGGCGATGCCGATGGACGCATACCGCGCCGGGGACGAGTTCGTCGTCGCCTTCGACCTGCCCGGCATCGACCCCGACGCGATCGAGCTGAACATCGAGCGCAACGTGCTGACCGTCAAGGCCGAGCGGCGGCCGACCGTGCCGACAGAGTCGGTGGAGATGCAGGTGTCCGAGCGTCCCCTCGGTGTGTTCTCCCGGCAACTCTTCCTCGGCGAGACCCTGGACACCGACCGGATCCACGCCGACTACGACGCGGGCGTGCTGACGTTGCGCATCCCGATCGCCGAGCAGGCCAAGCCCCGCAAGATCGAAATCGGCAGTGGACGGACGTCCCGCAAGGAGATCAAGGCCTGACCCGGTGACGTGATCGCCATGGCATCAACTCCGCGAACCGACCCGCGCCAGGAGTTCGCCGCCATCGTGTACGCGGACGACGAACTGGTGCGTGCCGAGTTCGAGGCGATCGTGGACGCGAACTGGGACCAGCCGGAACCGCCACGACCTACGCCGCCCGCCCCGCCGTGGCGGCCGGGTCGGGAAATGGCCGACGGTGCCGTGCGACTCACCGGGGCGCGTTCGGCTGGTCGCGACCGCGGCGTCGCCTGGCATCGGGAGCGGGCGCCGCCCGGACGGCACTGCCCGGATCGAATCCAGAAAGGACGGTGATCGCTGAACGCTGGACGACGATGCGGGACGTGCTGTCAGGCCGTTCGCCACCGTGACGACGACACCGCGGGCGGTTGCCCGATGACGCCATGATGGCGCGAACAGATGACATGGCGAGCCGCGCTGACAGCTCTCGTCCGATGTTGGGTGGTCCCGGCAGCAGGCCGGGACCACCCGGCGATCTGCTCGGGGGACTCGACATGACCCAGGAACTGCCCGACTACTACGCCGTCCTCGGCGTGCCCAGCACCGCGTCGCCGGCCGAGATCGCGCACGCCTACCGCCGCCGGATCCGCAGCCAGCACCCCGACGTCCAGGACGGCGCGGGATCGGAAGGGCTCTCCGCCGTGGTCGCCGCCTACGCGGTGCTGCGCGACCCGGCCCGCCGCGCCGACTACGACCAGCGACGCCGGCCCGCTCCCCCGCCGGTCACCCCGCCCAGCCGTACGCGCCCGCTGCTGCGCGTGGGTCCCGTCCGCTACCACGGCCCGCCCCACTGAGGACCACACCAGTGACGACCACCCTGACCACTGAACAGCCTGCCTTCCCGCTGCGCCCGGACACCTACCGTGGGCGCGCGGATCATCCTGGGATCCTGATGCCCGTCACCGAACACGCGGACGATCCGGCGGAGGACGAGCTCCTGCCCGAGCTGGCCGAACTCGGCCTGCGCCGCTACGTCGCCCAGGTCGCCGCGGCCGTCGGCACCGGCCCGGAGGCGACCTGGTGCGAGTGGGCCGACGCGCCCAGCGCCTACGTCGCGCTGGAGTGCGGGCTACCCGGCTACCCGGAGCGGGACGCCGCCCTGACCTGGGCCGCCGAGCGGGGCTGGGCGGTCGCGGTGGAAACCGGCTGCGGGGAAGACCTGCTGATCACCGCTTCCCTGAACGGTGACGTGCTGCCCCCGCCGCGGACCGTGGCCGCGTTCGCCCGCGCCGTCCTGGCCGGCCGGCACACCAACGCCCGCAGGCGTCCCCATGTGGTGGCGGGTAGGGATCTCGCTCGCCGGCTCGCCAACTGGGCCTGACCCGCCAGCGATCAGCGGACGTAGCTGACCAGCAGGTCGCCGAGCTGCCTCGGGTGGCTGAGCGCGACGCAGTGGCAGCCGGGAACCTCGTCCGGGACGATGCCCAGCCGCTCCCGGGCCAGCCGCCGCAGGAACGCGGCGGGGAAGAAATGGTCGTCCCGGCACACGACGAACCTGGTGGGCACGTCCGGCCACGCAGCCAGCGGCCACGGCGTGTCCCAGACCACTGAGGACTCCCCGCGCCCACCCCGGCGCAGCGCTTCCTCGGCCAGCGGGCGCGGCACTCCGTTGTAGTAGCAGATCAGCGGGTCGTCGTGGCCGGCCTGGCCGCCGTCCAGCTTGGCCTGTTCCTCGACGGCCGGCCGGTAGCCGGCGTTGTCCCACCACTGGCCCGGGCGTTCTCCCGGCACCGGGATCATCCCGGCGACCAGCACCAGCAGCCGGGCCGGGAGCCGGCTGGCGGCCAGGGTCGCGGTGAACGCGCCGTAGGACTGGCTCACCAGCACCAGGTCCTGATGCCCGGCGGCCACGCCGGCCACGGCGCCGGCGTAGTCGTCCAGGGTGGCGGTGTCGTCGTCGCAGGGCAGGTCGGGCGCGATCGTCTGGTGCCCTCGGGCGCGCAGTTCCGCTTCGGTCAGATGCCAGTACCAGCCGGAGTCGCCGGCGCCGTGGATGAGCACGAAGGTCGCCATGCTCCTATGATCCGCCGTTGAAGAAGGCCAGGAGCGCGGGTGCCGGGTCGGCCGCGGTGCCCGCGTTCGCCGCGGCCACGACGATCACGACCAGGGCCGCCAGTGCGAACAGCACACCGGACGACCCCAGCACACGCCGGTCGGCTGACCCCGCCCTCACGAACCTTCGCCACGACAGCACGCTCACGCCGGTCAGGACGAGCGCCACGATCACGGCCAGCACGGCCAGCACCGCGTGGTACCGGGCGAAATCGCCGACCAGCACCGCGAGCGCGGGATTGTGGCCGCCCACGCTGCCGGCCAGTTCCTGCCTGACCTGGTCGACCACATCCGTGAGCTGGCCGTTGGACCTGCCCAGCGGCAGCATGGACACCAGCGAGCTGAAGGGTACGATCGCGCCCCGGACGTTGACCGTCACCAGCACCACCGAGGACAACGCGAGCATCACGACCAGCACCCACGCCGGCAGGAGAACGGCCCGGTGTCCGCCGCCCCTCAGCAGGGCCTTCCACAGCCGAACGCCGAGCGCGACCAGCACGACCAGCAACAGCGCGGCGATCAGTGCCTTGGCGACGTGATAGCCGGACCAGTAGTCGACGACGTTCTCCAGGCTCCCTGGGAAGACCCGGCTGCCGGACTCCCAGTATTGGACGAACGCACCGCGCAGGGCGTCGATGATGGCGCGCTGATCGGCGAAGCCACCGCCCGGCCGGATCGCCGCCAGTGTGAGCGGGGCGAGGACGAACGCGGCGCCGAGGGCGACGACGAGGGCGGCGAGCACAGCGAGTGCGCGACCGGGTCGCGGCAGGGCTGCGGGATTGTGCACGGAAATTCCTTCGCGGACTTGGTACGGGATGGCGCGCTCACCATCGCGCACCGGTGACCGCCGGTCACGGGGGTAGGCCACCGTCTTGCGGTGGGGGCAGCCACACCCACCGGCCGGTCAGCCGTGCCGATCGCAGGGTGGCTGGCCGAACGTCGGATCTGGCCGATGGGCGGTGTGCCACGCCGGGTTGACGCCCAGTGCCAGCGTGGGCACCTGCCATGCCCCGGCCGCGCGTTGGATCACCGCGTAACCCGTGCCCGGCGCGGTGCCCGCCGGGCGTCCGTCGAGCACCGCCAGCAGCCGGCGTTGCACGTCCGGTTCCCCGAGCAGCCCGGCGTGCAGGCCGGGTAGTTCGATGACCGGCACCGCGGCGGCGTCGTCCGGCGGTGTCACCGCCGCCTCGGTGAACGGCACGAACGCGACCGTGCGGACGCCGGCCACCGGGCACAGCATCGCGGTCCGGTAGAACGGGGCATTGTCCACAACGGACCGGATGAACGGCTCGTCCGGGCTTTCGTGTGAGTCGCTGGTGTCGCGCACCACCGCGAACATCTCCCGCAGCAGCCAGCCGGTCGCCACGCCCCAACCGGAACGGCCCGGCGGCGGGAAGTACACCCGCCCCGGCTCGATCAGCGGGGACAGCAGCGCGGCGACGGTCACGCCCGGATGCGGATAGTCGGCCAGGTAGGTCCGCACCACCAGGGTGCCCTCGCTCTGCGCCACCAGCGCCACCGGCCGGTCGGTGCGCCGGTGCACGATGTTCACCTGGGCGGCCAGCAGGCGGGCGCTGGCCGGCAGGGACCGGTGGGTGTCCTCGGGCGTGTAGGGCAACGGTTGTCCCGCGGCGTCCGTGCCCCGGTAGGAATAGCGGATGACCGGCAACCGGCCCTGCCGTGCCTGGGCCGCGGTCGCGCCGTTCAGGGCGGAGCCGTAGCCGGCGACGTAGATCACCTCGTCCCGGGTGCCGTGGCCGGCCAGGTGGTCCAGGCGCGGCGGCGGCGCCTGGGCGATCGCGCCGCCGACGACGGAGAACTGGCTCATCCCCAGCAACGCGGCGGCACTGATGGCCACCGCGATGGGACCGGCCGGCACCCGGCGCAACGCGGGCCGGCGGTTCAGCGCGGTGCGCACCAGCATCCGCCACAGCCAGGCGTTGGCCGCGCCGGCCGCCACCGCGACCGGTACCCGCCACCACCCCGGCACGGAGTAGACGGCCAGCGCGTCCACGCTGAGCACGGTGAACGCCACGACCGCCCAACCGGCCTCCCGCGCCGACGGCATCCTCCGCCACCAGTCCGCCACGGTGCCACCGCGTTGCAGCACCAGGGACAGGAACACCAGCGGCGCCAGCTCGCCCAGCGCGAACCAGAACAGCGAGATGTCCGACGCCGCCACGGCCACCGCCGCCCACGGCGCGAGCAACACGAAGACCAGCAGGTTGAACAGCAGGTTCATCCGCAACACGTACACCCAGGACCGCTGCGGTGCGCCGTCGGTCCAGGCCACCGACACGATCCCGGCGGTCAGCAGGCTGCGCACCACGATCGCGGCGACCGACTCGACCGCGAACGCCCACCACGACGGGTGGTAGACCAGCACCCAGCGCAGGTCGTGGAACATGCCGAACGGCGACGGCGCGGTGAGCTGGGGCGCCAACCCGAGAGCGGAGCTGAACGGGAAGCCCTGCAGCACCAGCGCCTCGGCCAGTACGGGCACCGTGGTCAGCAGCACCAGCCACAGCACGCGATTCCTCGGCATGGTGCGGGCATTCACCGGCGAGGACACGCCGCACGATCAAGTCTACTGTGGATAGTCATGTGGCGTCGTCGTCATGCCGGTTGGCCAGCCGGTCGACGCTGTCCACCACCCGGCCCGCCGCCCTGCCCACCGCGTTCGGGATGTGATGGCCGGGGCTGGCCTCGAACGACGACTCGTCGAGCATGTCCTTGACCATCTGCATGGCGATGTGGTTGCGGTTGGGGGTGCCCTGGCGCAGCGCCGCCGTCAGCTTCTGCACCTGGTCCTTCTTGACCCTCGCCGGGATCGGCGGCTCGTGCTCGTCGACGACACACTCCACGATCACCGGGCCGGACCAGGACATGGCCTCGCGCAACTGGTCCCGGCACCTGGTCGGGTCGTCGATCCGCATTCCCCGCGCCCCACACGCCTCGGCGAACTTGACGAAGTCCATCGACGCCATGTCGACCCCGTACTCCGGGTTGCCGAGGAAGACCATCTGCTCCCACTTGATGAGGCCGAGCGTGTTGTTCTTGATGACGACGACCTTCACCGGCAGGTCGTGCTGCACGCAGGTGAGGAAGTCGCCCAGCTGCATCGTCAACGACCCGTCGCCGGTGAACACGACCACCTGGCGGCCCGGGAACGCCGCCTGGGCGCCGATGGCGTAGGGCAGCCCGGCGGCCATCGAGCAGTTGGTGCCGCTGAAGCTGAACCGCTGGCCGGCGCGGACCTTGATCTGGCGGGCGGCCCACGTGGTCACGGTGCCCGAGTCGCCGCACAGGATCGCGTCATCGGCCAGGGAGTCGTTCAGGTACCAGGCCGGCACCTGCGGTTTCATCGGGACGTCGGTCCGGCTGCCGCGTGCCTCCATCAGGTCCCACCATTCGGCCATGCCCTGCTGCGCCTGCTCCAGGAACGACCGGTCGTCGTTGCGCGGCAGCAGCGGCAGCAGCGCACGCAGGGTCGCGGCCGCGTCACCGCACAGCCCGACGTCGACCGGGTGGCGCAGGCCGATCCGTTCCGGCCGGTCGTCGATCTGCACGCAGGTGACCTGACCGGGTTTCGGGTAGAACTCGGTGTAGAGCATCCCGCTGCCCACGATCAGCAGCGCGTCACAGCTCTCCAGGGCCTCCTCGCTGGGTTTGCTGCCGACCAGCGCGATCGGTCCGGTGGTGTACGGGCTGTCGTCGGGCACGCAGTCCTTGCCCAACTGGGCCTTGATGATCGGGGCGCCCAACAGCTCCGCCACCTGCTCCAGTTCGCTGCGCGCGCCACGCGCCCCGGCACCCGCGAGGATGGCGATGCGGTGCTTGTCCGCGAGGCTGTCCGCGGCCCGTTGCAGCATGGCGTGTTCGGGCACGCGGATCGGTGGCTCGAAACGGGCGCTGCTGTGCCCTGGGACGTTGCGCTGGAACCGGGTGCCCGACTCGGCGTCGGCGGCCTGGATGTCGATCGGGAACGCCAGGTGGGCCGGGCCGCGCTGGGTCAACGCCGTGCGGCAGGCCAGGTCGACCACGTTGACCACGTGCTGCGGTCCCATGATCCGCTGGTTGTAGACCGCGATGTCGTTCATCATGTAGTCGATGTTGACGTCCTGCAGGTACGCGGTGCCGATCAGGTCGTGGTACGTCATGCCGGTGACGGCCAGGATCGGGGCCTGTTCGACCTTCGCGTCGAGCATCCCGTTCATCAGGTGCACCGCGCCCGGCCCGGACGTGGCGAAGCAGACGCCCAGCTTGCCGGTGAACTTCGCGTAGCCGACCGCGGCCATGGCCGCGACCTCCTCGTGCCGCACGTGCACGTAGTTGATCCGGTCGTGCCGCTTGCGCAGTGCCTCCATGAACCCGTTGATGCCGTCGCCGGGCAGCCCGAACACCGTGTCCACTCCCCACTCCACGAGCCGGTCGACGAGCGTGTCGGCGGCGGTGCGCTGCTCAGCCATGAGGTGTTCCTTTCGCGACGGACGGCCGTCCCTCGGGACCGTGCTCGTGGGCCAGCCACAGCAGTTGGGCCAGGTGCAGTGGTCTGCGCCCGGCGAGTTGGGCGATCTGCTCGCGGCAACTGAACCCGTCGGCCACGATGATCGTCTCCGGGTCGGCGGCGCGGACCGCGGGCAGGATGACCCGCTCTCCGGCCGCCACGGAGACGCGGTGCCGTTCACCCTGTTCGTAACCGAAGCTGCCGGCCATGCCGCAGCAGCCGGAGTCCGGATGCGCCACGCGCAACCCCATGTCGGACAGCAGGCGGTGGCCGGCGGCCGGGTCGAGTACCGCCGTGTCGTGGCAGTGGGTCTGGACGAGGGCGTCGCGGCGCAACGGCGGCGGCCGGTAACCGTTGCGCGCCAGGAACTCGCCGAGCGTGACGGTGCCGCGGGCCAGCCGGTGGGCGTCCTCGTCGTCCGGGAAGAGGTTGGTCAGCTCGTCGCGGAAGACGGCGACGCAACTGGGTTCCAGCCCGACGACCGGCACCCCGGCCGACACCTGTTCGCGCAACGCGCCGATGGTGCGCCGCAGCCAGCGTTTGGCGGTGGGCACCATGCCGTAGTCGAACAGCGGCCGCCCGCAGCACAGCACGGCGTCCGGAACGCGCACGCGGTATCCGGCCGACTCCAGCACCCGGACCGCGGCGATCGCGACCTCCGGCTGGAAGTGGTTGGTGAACGTGTCCGGCCACAGCAACACCGGTGATCCCTCGCCCGCCGGCTGGTGGCCGGCGAACCAGGAGCGGAACGTGCGGGCAGCGAACGCGGGCGCCTGCCGGGCGGGTTCGACACCGGCGAGCTGCTTGAGCGCCCGGCCC
>DATEPR010000462.1:0-6065 GCA_035273045.1 Pseudonocardiaceae bacterium
ATTAGTAGAGCCCAGATCTTCCAGGAACCAGTCCCCGCCCTGGAAGCCGAGACGGGCGTGCCGGGTGGAGGCGTAATCGTCGTCGAGCACCAGGGTGGAGTCGTCGGCCCGCCCGATCAGGATCGGCCGCCCGTCCAGCGAGATCCGGGTGCCGGCCAGCGCGCCGTGCGTCACCACCAACTGCCGGGCCGCCTTCCCTCGGTTCTTCTTGCCCGCCGACCGCCGGAACCCGGGCACCGCGACCCGCAGGCCGGACGCCGCGTACAGGTCGGAGCGGACCACCCGGAGGACGGCCAGCACGAACAACCAGAGCAGGGCGAGAAACCCTGCTCTGGTCAGCTGCAACACCAGCTCCGGCACCTGTTGTGTCCGCTCCCGCTCAACCGACGTCTGACCAGCCGCTCACGGTCGTACCGGTGACCGGCACGACCGTGAGCGGCCGGCGTGGCTCGCTCAGCCCTGGCTGCGGAACACCAGCGACGAGTGGCCGATACGGATGACGTCGCCGTCCGCGAGCTGCCAAGTCTGCACCGGGTTGTTGTTCACCGTGGTCCCGTTCGTCGAACCGAGATCAGCGAGCATGGCACTCTGCCCGTCCCACGTGATCTCCAGGTGCCGGCGGGACACGCCGGTGTCGGGCAGCCGGAAGTCGGCGTCCTGGCCGCGGCCCACCACGTTGCCACCCTGCTTGAGCTGGTAGTTCCGGTTGGAACCGTCGTCCAGCTGGAGGCTGGCGGACAACTGGCGCGGCCCGGTCTGCACCGCGGGCGGGGCGTAACCCTGCTGCGGCTCCTGCCCGTAACCACCCTGCTGGGGGTACCCACCGCCGGGCGTCTGCGGGTAGCCGGCCGGCGGCGGGTAGCCACCCTGCTGCGGGTAGCCCTGGTCGTAGCCGCCGTAGCCGCCCTGTTGTCCGTAGTTGGGGTCGGCGCCGTACTGCTGGTAGCCCTGGTCATAGCCACCCTGCTGGGGGTAGCCCTGGTCATAGCCGCCGCCGTAACCGCCCTGCTGTCCGTAGTTGGGGTCGGCGCCGTACTGCTGCTGCTGCGGGTAGCCCTGGTCGTAACCACCGCCACCGCCGTAACCGCCTTGGCCGTAGTTCGGGTCGGCGCCGTACTGGCCCTGTCCATATCCTTGGTGCCCGTACGGGTCACCTTCGGGGTGCTGGCCGTAGCCGGGGGGCTGGCTCATTGATCGGTCTCCTGCGTTGCGAGGTCGTGCTGACCGTCGATGTGCGTCGGGGTCGACGGACGAGCGGGTTCGGAACTGTCCTGTGTGCAGCGCGTCGGAACGCTCTAGGGAGACTACGACGTCACCGTACGTCTCCCACCCGTGCTCGGTCAGATGCTCCGCCACGCAGTCGGCCAACAGCGTTGTGATTCGCTGTTCGTCCTGTTCAGCGCCCGCAAGTCTGGCGTGGTCGGCCGGTCCGAGCAATACCGTGTAGTGGTTCGGGGCCAGTAACCGTCCGCCAGCAAGGCCGCGCACGTTCGACTCACCCTCACGCTGCAGGGCCTGAGCGACCTCCTGCGGCAGGACGTTCCCGCCGAAGACGCGTGCGAAGCTGTTACCGACGATGCCTTCGAGACGGCGCTCGAAGCGCTGCACGAGGCCCACGGCTGTCATCCCTTCCCGCTGCGCGATCGCCGGCTGCGATCCCGTCGTCGATCGTATCCGTGCCCGTCCACCCCGACACGCCTCCAGTGCGAACCCACCACATCCCCCGTGCTACGCTGCTGCGCGTCACTTAGGGCGAGTGGCGGAATGGCAGACGCGCACGGTTCAGGTCCGTGTGTCCGAAAGGACGTGGGGGTTCAACTCCCCCCTCGCCCACGGGGACGATGGGACGACCATGCTCAGCCTCCCTTCGGGGGGCTTCGCGGGTCGTCCCCTTACCTTTTTTGGGGGACGACCCCCCATGCCCCCCGGTGTCCTCGGCGCTGGGGCGCCTGCGGCCTTGTGGTCGCCTTGTGGTCGCCTTGCGCTTGTCTCGTTCTGTTCTGTTGTGCTTTCACGGTACTCGGTTGTGGTTTGGGTGGAGTTGGGTGTGTGGGCAAGTGGGTTTGGGTGTGGTGTCGGACACACTGGCGGGTGGGCGAGGGAGTGTTGGGCCGTCGGTGGCAGGGGGATGGGCTGATTGTCGTAAGATCTTCAGGTTTTCCGGAATGTGTCTCCGTTCGTTGCTTTGACGAGATAAATCGCCTGGGTTGGGTCCGTTGTGGATGGGTCAGTGCGATGACCGGTTGAGCGGTCGTCGTCGCGTTGGGTGTATTGGGCTGGGGCGTCCGGCCACTGTGGAGCCATTCATTTTCCGGTGTGGCGCTGGGGTTCCGTCGCAGGTGAGGTGGGTGGCGCGGGGTGGGTGGGACATGATCGTGATTGCCGATAGTGATATTTCCGGGACGCTGCTCATGGCGTCGGAGGTGCCGCTCACCCAAATGGCCGCACCGCCGGGCTGAAGTCCGCCGACCGATCGTCGACCGGTTACCGATGGGGCCGGGCCGTCGATCGCAGGCGGCTGTTCGATGGTGCAGCGGCACGCCCGCTACCTGGTACCAAATTCACAGGCGTCAGTTCGACGCGGCCGAGTTGTGTGCGAGTGGACAGCCGGCCGCGGTCGAAACCAGACGGTTACCAGGGAGGCGAACTTCGTGAGCGGCACCCCAGGGCGCACGACGGTTCCTGCGAGCGCAGGCGCACGCCCGGCACGGCCGCTGCCGTCCGTCGAGCTGCCGGCACCGGTAGAGCAGTTGGCCGCCGGGGCCGCCGCACGACTGGGCTGGCACGGCACGGTGCTCCCCCCGATGACGCTGCTGGGCCGTCGGGTCGTCGTGGTCGCCGACCTGCTCGCCGACGCGCACGCCGAGCGCATCTGCCTGGGCTGCGGGCCGGTGCCGGACCGGGCCACCGTCGCCACCTGGGTGTGGCCGGAACTGGCCGGCCGCGTGCCGCCGCCCGCCGTCCGGATCGTCGGCGTCCTGTCCGTCGCCCGCCACTGGCGCACCGGCCTGGTCGCCACCGTGCCGTTCGCCCGCTACGCGGAGACCGCGGTCGTGCTGCCCTGGTGGGCCGCGACCACCCATGACTACCTGGTGAACTGCCTGCCCAGGGCGCGCAGGCACGGCGTCGGCGTGCTGACCGCCGACCCCGAGGGCCGTACCGAGGTCGACCTGCCGGGCGCCACCGAGTGCACCGCCGTCGACCTGGACGCCACCGGCCGCTGGCTCAACGAGGCCATCTACGAGCGCCTGTCCACCACCGTGGAGTAGCCGCCACTAGCCTCACGGGATGCGTGTCGTCATCGCCGGAGGTCACGGCAAGATCGCGTTGCGTCTCGCCCGGCTGCTCGCCGAGCGCGGAGACGAACCCGTCGGCCTGATCCGGGACATCGCCCAGGCCCCCGATCTCGCCGCCGTCGGCTGCGACGCCGTGCTGTGCGATCTGGAACGGGTCGACGCCGGCGAACTGGCCGGTCACGTCGCCGGCGCGGACGCCGTGGTGTTCGCCGCCGGTGCCGGCCCGGGCAGTGGTGCCGCCCGCAAGGACACCGTGGACCGGGCGGCCGCCGAACTGCTCGCCGAGGCGGCCCGCAGGGCCGGTGTGCGCCGGTACCTGCTGATCAGCGCGATGGGCCTGGACCGGGCCGGATCGCCCGACATTGACGAGGTGTTCGCCGCGTACCTGGTGGCCAAGAAGGCCGCCGAGGACGCCGTGCGGGTGTTCGCGCTGGACTGGACCATCCTGCGGCCGGGCCGGCTGACCGACGACCCGGGCACCGGCCGGGTGCTGCTCGCCCCGCCGCCGGTGCGGTACGGCGAGGTGTCCCGGGACGACGTCGCCGCTGTGCTGGTCGAACTGCTGGACCGGCCGGCCAGTGCGCGGCACACGTTCGAGCTGGTCAGCGGCGCGGACCCGGTCGCCGACGCCGTCTATCTCGCGGTCGGCGGCTGAGACCGGCCGCTCACCGCACCGGGCCGACCACCCGCGCGGTATAGGAGTTGGCGAATCGTCCGGCCGGATCGACCGCCGCCCGTACGGCCCGGAAGTCGTCGAACCGCGGGTACAGCCGGGCCAGCCGTTCGGCGTCCAGGCTGTGCAGCTTGCCCCAGTGCGGCCGGCCGCCGACCTGCGCCAGGACCGACTCGACCAGGTCGAAGTACCGGCGGTACGGCATCCCCAGGTACTGGTGCACGGCGACATACGCGGTGTCGCGGCCGTACGCGGTGGACAGCCACACGTCGTCCGCCGCCGCGACCCGGATCTCCAGCGGGAACATCACCGGATCGGGCAGTTTCGGGATCGCCCGGCGCAACTCGGCCAGCACGTCACCCAACGACTCCCTGGGCAGGGCGTACTCCGACTCGACGAACCGCACCCTGCGGCTGCTCACGAACACCCGGTGCGACACGTCGGAGTAGGCGCGGGTGGACAGCGCGACGTCCACGGTGCGGTGCAGCGGCCGGACCAGCCGGGGCACCGCCCGGCCCAGCCGGGACATGCCGGCCAGGGTGGTGTTCTCCAGCAGCTCGTACTCCACGTAGTGGCGCAGCGGGGACAGCGGGCGCGGCGGCGTGCCGGCCGGCTGCCGGTCGTTGCGCTTCACCAGCGCCTTGCGGCCGTACGGGAACCAGTGGAACTCGACGTGGTCGTGCCGGTCGGCCAGCTCGTCGAACGTGGCGAACAGCTCGTCGACGGGCATCGGCCGCTCGTCGGCGGCCAGGGTGAACGCCGGTTCGCAGCGCAGGGTCACGGTGGTCAGCACGCCCAGGGCGCCCAGCCCGATCCGGGCCGCGGCGAACAGGTCCGGCCGCTCGTCCGGTGAGCACGTCACCAGCGATCCGTCGGCCAGCACCAGTTCCAGCGCGGCGATCTGGGTGGCGATGCCGCCGAACCGGGCGCCGGTGCCGTGGGTGCCGGTGGACACCGCGCCGGCGATGGTCTGCGCGTCGATGTCACCCAGGTTGGTCATGGCCAGGCCGAGCTGGTCCAGGGCGGCGTTCAGCTCGCGCAGCGTGGTGCCGGAGCGGACGGTGACCAGCCCGGTGCCGGTGTCGGCGTCGCTGATGCCGTGCCAGCCGGCCAGGTCGACGGCCACGCCGTCGGTCGCGGCGGTCGTGGTGAACGAGTGGCCGGCGCCGACGGCACGCACCGTCAGGCCGTCGCGTTCGGCGTCCTTGACCGCGTCCGCGATCTGCTCCGGACTCATCGGCCGGCACCAGCGGGCCGGTTGGGCCGTGGCCGTGCCGGCCCAGTTCCGCCACGACTGCTCCATGGCCACCTCCCAGGACGCCGGATCGTAACGCCGGCGGTCCCGGCAGAGTAGGCCGACACCGCAGTTATGTGAAGACGATTCGCATTTTCTGGTCCGATCACCTACGGTTCGGTGGTGCCCAACCAGTCCGACCAGGGCCGCTACGACCGGGCCACCCGGGAGCTCGATCCACCGCTGGCCGTCGTCGACCTGGACGCCTTCGACCGCAACGCCGCCGACCTGGAGCGGCGCGCGGCCGGCCGGCCGATCCGGGTGGCCAGCAAGTCGATCCGCTGCCGTCCCCTGACCGAGCGGGTGCTGGCCCGGCCGGGCTACACGGGCGTGCTGGCCTACTCGCTGGCCGAGGCGCTCTGGTTGTGCGCCTCCGGCACCACGTCCGACCTGCTGGTCGCCTACCCGTCGGTGGACCGGGCCGCACTGCGCACCCTGGCCGGCGACGCCACGGCCCGGCGGAACATCACCCTCATGGTCGACTCGGTCGAGCACCTCGACCTGGTGGACGCGGTCGTCGGGCCGGACCACCCGGCGATCCGGGTGTGCCTGGAACTGGACGTGTCCTGGCGGCCGGTGTCCGGAGTGCACATCGGCGCCCGCCGCTCACCGCTGCACGACCCGGCGGACGCGGTCGCGTTCGCCAGGGCGGTGCTCGCCCGGCCCGGTTTCCACCTGGTCGGGATCATGGCCTACGAGGGGCAGATCGCTGGCGTCGGCGACCGACCGCCGGGCCGTCCGGTGCGCGCGGCGGCACTGCGCCTGGTTCAGCGCCGGTCCGCGGCCGAACTGGTCGCGCGCC
>DATEPR010000463.1:0-5758 GCA_035273045.1 Pseudonocardiaceae bacterium
TCGGCCGCCGACTACGCGCGGCGGCGGGCGGCCGGTCACCGCACGAGGGTGGGCGAACTGGCGGCAGCGGTGCGCGCCGGTGGCCGGCGGCGGTCAGCTGCCGGACCGTTCGGTCACGTGGACGCCCGTGACCTGCGCAAGGACCGCTAGTTGTCCTCCGGAGACGACCACTGCTCGGTGTCGGCGGTCTCGTCGTCCCGCCGGCGCCGGGATTTGAGGTCACTGAACCGGCCGAACACGCCCAGCCCGAGTGCCACGAGCAGCGCGATCAGCCACGGAGCGATCGACCACGCGGTCATCGCCACCTCCCCGGCGGTGTCCCGCGGGCGCGGGCACCGAGCGAAACGGTACGGCGGTGGGGGCGCACCGCGGACGGACGGATCACCGATTGCGCGACACCGTGCTCCAAAGCGTCGGCGCAGCCTCTGCGGGTTCGGCTCACGGTACAACCGGATGTCCGATTCCGCCATCACGGATACCGGCCGGTAGCCGTCCGCCGCGAGATGCGAGGATCAGTCGGATCATGCGCGTACTGATGCTGTCCTGGGAGTATCCGCCCGTCGTCGTGGGCGGATTGGGCCGCCACGTCCACGCGCTGGCCACGCGGCTCGCGGCGCAGGGACACGACGTGGTGGTGCTGTGCCGCCAGGAGTCCGGCACCGACGCCAGCACCCACCCCACGACCGACACCGTGGTCGAGGGCGTGCGGGTAGTGCGGGTCGCCGAGGACCCGCCGCACCTGGCGTTCGAACGCGACCTGGTGGCGTGGACGCTGGCCATGGGGCACGCGATGATCCGGGCGGCCCACCGGCTGCTGCTCACCTGGCGGCCGCACGTGGTGCACGCCCACGACTGGCTGGTCACCCACCCCGCCATCGCCGTCGCCGACCAGATCGACGTGCCGCTGGTGGCCACCCTGCACGCCACCGAGGCCGGCCGGCACAGCGGCTGGCTGTCCCAGGCGCTCAACCAGCAGGTGCATTCGGTCGAGTGGTGGCTGGCGAACCGGGCCGACGCGCTGGTCACCTGCTCGACGGCGATGCGGGCCGAGGTGGCCCACCTGTTCGACGTGGCCGCCGAGACGATCACCGTGATCCACAACGGCATCCGCGCCCGCGGCTGGCGGGTCGGCGCCGCCGACGTGGCCGCCGTGCGGGCCGCGCACAGCCCTTCCGGCACGCCGCTGCTGCTGTTCTTCGGCCGGCTGGAATGGGAGAAGGGCGTGCACGACCTGATCGCCGCGCTGCCCAGGATCAGGGCCAGGCATCCCGGGACGAGGTTGATGGTGGCCGGCAAGGGCAGCCAGACGCAGGAACTGATCGCCGCCGCCCGCCGGCACCGGGTGCGCCGGTCGGTCGACTTCGTCGGCCACCTGTCCGACCGGGAACTGCGCGCCGCGCTGGCCGCGGCCGACGCCGTGGTGCTGCCCAGCAGGTACGAGCCGTTCGGCATCGTCGCGCTGGAGGCCGCGGCGGCCGGGGCGCCCCTGGTCGCGTCGACCGCGGGCGGGCTGGCCGAGGTCGTGGTGGACGGCCGGACCGGCGTGGCGTTCCCACCCGGCAACGTGTCCGCGCTCGCCGACGCCGTGCACACCGTCCTGGCCGACCCGGCGGCGGCCCGCAACCGCGCCCGCGCCGCCCGCGCCCGGCTGGCGGTCGACTTCAACTGGGACCGCATCGCCACGGCGACGGCCCAGGTCTACCGGTCCGCCCGAGCCGGCCGGCACGACGAGCTCGGTCGCCCGAAAATCGCCACTGGCAACGCATTCGGCTGAACCGCCCCTGCCGGCGCGTCCCGGTCACTACGCTGACGTGCGACACGTTGGGGGTTCCGCGCATGGCGATCGACGACTTACCCGGCCCGGTGGTGAACCTGCTCAACGCCATCGGCGTGCCGTGGCCCTACATCAACGAGGACACGGTCACCCAGTTCGCCACCCTGACCCGCCAGTTCGGCCAGGCGGTGCAGACCACGCACGAGGACGCCACCAAGGCGATCGACGGCATCGCGCAGGCGTACCAGGGTGCGTCCACGGAGAAGATGCGGTCCGGCTGGGCCAACCTGTCCGCCAAACACGTCGACGAGTTGGTGACCGGCTGCCACGTGCTCGCCGACGCGCTGGACGTGACCGCCGGCTACATCGTCGCCCAGAAGGCCGAAGCGATCGCCACGCTGGTCACCATGGCGGCCGCGTTCATCGCCGACCAGGCAGCCGCGGTCGCCACGTTCGGCCTGGCCGAGGCCGCGGTGCCGGCGATCATCGAAGGCGCCGAGCGAGTGGTCAAGTCGCTGGTCATGGACCTCCAGCAGTACGTCGTCGGCAAGGTCATCGAAGCGGCGGCCAAGCCGTTGTTCGCCAAGGTGGAGGCCGCCATGTCCGGTCTCGACTGGTCCCAGGCCGGCGGCGAGGCCGGCCCGTCCAACGGGTTCACGCTGGACGCCGAGGCCGCCCGCGCCCAGACGGCGGTGCTGCGCACGCACGCCGCGACGATGCGCGCCCACGGTACCGCCTTCCAGCAGGCCGTCCAGGACCTGAAGTTCTGATGGCAGAGGGCGAGATAGCGGCCGCCGTAGAGGGCCTGGCCAAGGACGCGGCCGAGGCGGGCCGCAAGATCGCCGACTCGGTAGGCAAGTTCGCCGAGGACAGCGCCGCCAACGCGGAGCGAACGGTCGACGACGCGGTCCAGACCGAAGACCGAATCACGAAGTCACTGAACGACATCAGACCGGACGCCCCACCGACGGAAACAGCCGGCCAGTCCACGATCACCAGCAAACTCGGCCCGGCAGACGAAGGCGAATCCCCGGCGACCCCGCCGCGCGCACGGTTCGGCACGTCGACGTCCACCGACTACAAGCGAACCTTCTTCACGGCGAACCCGGAGACCGAAGGACAGGTCGTCGTGCACCATGCTGTCGAGCAGCAGGTGATGACCCGTTACCCCGGAGTCGTGTCACCGTCGGAGATGCACTCACTGGAGAATCTGCGGGGCATCCCGAAGGGCGCGACCAACAACCGCGTCCACCTGAGCCAGATTCGGAAGGAATGGAACCGGTTCTACAAGGCGAACCCGAATCCGACACAGGAACAGTTGCTCGACTTCGCAACCAAGGTTGACGACAAGTTCGGCCATCTGTTCAATCCACCGATACGGTAGGATCAGGATCATGGTGTTCTATTACGTTGAGCCAGAGGTGGCCGGTGAACTGGGTCCGAGCACGGTGATGGACACCACCGTGCATCCGCCGGACGTGTCGCGGCTTGAATACCGATTCACGGACTGGCTGGGCGACAGCATCGTCGAAAGCTTTCCGTGTTACATCGTCACGGACGAGCTGGGCAAGCAGATCCAGCAGGGCGAACTCGACGGCGCCACACTCGATGAGGTCGCCGTGACGCTCTCGCCCGAAGCTGAGGAATTGTTGGATCAACCGCTGCCACCGTGGAAATGGTTGAAAGTGACCGGACAGGCATTTCAGTCCGATTTTGGGATAAGCGACGACAGGCGCCTCGTCGTGTCAGAACGGGCCATGGACGTGCTACGGCAGGGCGCATTGGAGAATGCCGACATCGAGGCGACCGAGGAATAGTCGGAGAATTGTCGCTCCAGGAATTGAACATCGATGACTGGCCGGTTACCGAGGCGCAGGCGCTTGCTGTGCAGGATCGGTTGCGTGGTCTGGTGACGCGGAGTGGGCTTGGGCTTGGCGCCGTGCGGGTCGTTGCCGGGTTGGACGTTGGTTACGCCAAGGACTCCGATGAGTTGGTCGCTGCCGTCGTCTTGCTCGACGCCGGCACGCTCGACACGGTCGAACAGCACACCGTCACCGGGCGTGCCACCTTTCCCTACGTGCCGGGCCTGCTGGCGTTCCGAGAGGTGCCACCGCTGCTGGACGCGCTGCGCCTGCTGGACCGGACCCCGGACGTGCTGCTCTGCGACGGCTACGGCATCGCTCATCCCCGCCGCTTCGGCCTGGCCTGCCATCTGGGTGTCCTGACCGGCCTGCCCAGCGTCGGCGTCGCCAAGACGCCCTACGTCGGCGAGTACGCCGAGCCGGCAACGGAACGCGGCGCGTACACCGAGCTGCGCGACGGCGGTGAGGTCGTCGGCCGCGTGTTGCGCACCCAGGACGGCGTCCGGCCGGTGTTCGTGTCCGTCGGGCACGCCGTCGACCTGGACACCGCGAGCGAGCTGGTGCTCCGTCTGGCGCCGCGCCACCGGTTGCCCGAGACGACCCGCGCCGCCGACCATCTCGGCCGCATCGCGCTCAAGCGGCAACGATGACTCAAGCGGCAACGATGGTCAGGCGCCCTCCTGGCCCACCGCCGACGCCGTGTCGCGCAACGTCTCCTGCAGCGCCGCGGCCGCCTTGCGGGACATGTCGGCGATCGCGGCCCGGCGTTCGGCGTCGGCCTCGTAGTCGGCCCTGCGGTCGCGCACCACCCTGGCCGGCGTGCCGACGGCGATGGCGTAGTCGGGGATGTCGCCGCGTACCACGGCGTGCGCGCCGAGTACGCAGCCGCGGCCGATCCTGGTGCCGCGCAGCACGGTCACCTTGGTGCCGATCCACGTGTCCGGGCCGATCCGCACCGGCGCCTTCACGATGCCCTGGTCCTTGATGGGCCTGGTGATGTCCGCGGTGACGTGGTCGAAGTCGCAGATGTACACCCAGTCGGCGACCAGTGTGGCGGCGCCGAGTTCGATGTCCAGGTAGCAGTTGACCGTGTTGTCCTTGCCGAACACGGCCTTGTCGCCGATCCGCAGCGAGCCCTCGTGACAGCGGATCGAGTTGCCGTCGCCGATGTGGACCCACCGGCCGATCTCCAGGCGCCCGTAGCCGGGCCGGCAGTGGATCTCCACATGCTTGCCCAGGAACACCATGCCGCGCAGGATGACGTGCGGGTGCGCCAGCCGGAACCGCAGCAGCCGCCAGTACCGGACCAGGTACCACGGGGTGTACGCGCGGTGCCGGATCACCCAGCGCAGCGAGTCGACGCTGAACAGCCGCGCCTGCATGGGGTCACGCCGGGACCGGCGCCACGACCCGACCCGCTCGGCCAGCGGCGAACCCCACATCGAAGTCATTCCTCGACGGTAACCGAGGCGCGGCAGACGAACGCGGTGGGGACGTCGCCGATCCTGGTGAGCACCACGGTGGCCGGCGTCGACCCGGTTGGCCGCAGTTGGCGGCGCAGCTCGTCCGGCCGCACGGCGAGGCCCCTGACCAGGATCTCCAGCGGGCCGACGTCATGCTCACGCAGCGCGGCACGCAGCGGTTTCACGCCGTACCGGCCGTGGTCGACCACCTGGAACGCGCGCACACCGGGCGGCGGGGTGTCACCGGTGAGGTAGGCGATGCGCGGGTCGAGCTGGCCGAGGCCGTGCCGGGCCGCGTACTGGCGGACCAGGCCGGCCCGCACGACGGCGCCGTCCGGGTCGACCAGCCACTCGCCGGGCTGGCGCACCGGGCAGTCGTCCGGCTCGGCGTCCGTCACCGTCCATTGTGGTCTATTTCGGCGCAGGACCGTTGCCCTGCGGGTGATGCCGGGCGTGGCGAGTGAGCCGGTCCACAGGCACGCCTCGCGCACCGACCCGTCCAGCGACACCAGTTCCACCTCGTCCGCCCACGGCACGGCGGCGAAGTCCAGGCCCGGTGCGCACTTGACGGCGAGGTCCCGGCTGGCGTAGGCGGCGACCAGCGCGGGCAGGGGTGGGGCGAGGGCGTCCGGGTGCCAGCGGCGCCGCCCGCCGGCGTC